>JAIEPX010000009.1 GCA_019748175.1 Gammaproteobacteria bacterium | reverse complement strand
TATGTCTTTTCCATCAACATTAAATTCTTGAAAATGGACATGTATTCTATTAGATTGACAAAGGAACTCTGTCGCAATAAGCAACGACTTATTCAACATTATTCTTGTAAAAAGCGGATCTAAAATGGTGTTTTTATACTCAAAATTTTCACCTTTATACGAAAAATTCACCTCCTTAAGTTCTGGTAAATAATTTAAGTCATAATTCCCATTACTACATTCCACATGATGCAAATACTCAGTCTTTTTCGGTTTCCAAGAGTGGTGGGAAGAAATTGTTACGCTCGTCCCTACTGCTTCCGAATTAACAACATTTATTGCCTCCCTCTTTGGGGCGGATGTTTGCGCAATAGAATTAATTTTAAAAATAAGAAGTAAAAACAATAAAATTACTTTAAGCATATGAAGCCCGTTCATAGTTAATCATCATAACCATATATAATTTAATCAACAAACACCAGCCAATGTTGCCGAATAAATTCTCTTAAGATTTTCAATTACAATCCCTGCTTATATTTGCGCCTTTAGGACGATCTGTCATTGGACCATTCATAGTGTATTCAAAGATATCATGGCTTCGACCATCAAGTATATACATAAAGGCATTTGGATCGGCCTGATTTGCATTTAACATTTGCTGTGCCATTTGCTGGTCACTAAACCCTCCATCACCATCCTCAGTATTATTTGGATTTGATGGTCGCCAGCCATTATCAACTGCTCCAGGTACATCTGGATGTGAATGTATCCAAGCTATGATTTTCTCTCCAGGAAGCAACTGAATATTTATTGTAACCTCGGTGGCTGTCCCATGAGAAATAGGTGTTCTTGCAATAGCACCAGAAACCGTTCTTTTAAAAACAATACTATGCTCAATTGATTGATTTTGTTGTCCATTAATTTCGTCTCCAGCTGCACTTACCGCATTGCGCAAATCATTTAGTGCAACTTCAACTGGAGACGCCCCTGATGCTGGCGAAGTATGTTGTGCTAGCGTGCAACTATTATTAAAGTATACCGACCCCTCAACCGGATCTGGCTGATAATCATTACGCGGGTCAGTAAAATAATCACGAAACTCTATCTCATACAGCCATCGTTCATATTCTCTTTCTGGCCAACTAAGCCTATGTCCTTCCACTTCAACTCTTTGTAGTTCCACGTCCCCATCTTCTGGCAACTTATAAATTCCTTCTTCATTAGGATTGTAATTTTCATGCTGTGAAAATGATTTATATGTATTCTGACTTGCGGCAGCAGGCAAGGTGGTCGAGTATTGAGTATCGTTACCTTTGACTGTCATTCGATTTAAAATATAAGTATCGTCACTTGGCGTATCAAGCAACTGAACAGGCAATACGCCACCATGTTGTGCTTCATTATTTAATTCATGCTCAAAAATCATTTTATACTCCCTTTTTATTGAAATTTAATTGAAATGCACTTCATAAAACAAAAACGAACTAATCATTCACATCTATTATCTAGATGAGCACTTTAATAATGCAGAGATGGTCTACTTTGAAACGATATATTCTCGGCTTATGCCGACGGCATAAAAAAGAATTGTTATGGGATAAACTAGCGACTTGACAATCGCTACTAGAGGGATAGGGCGCGGCATGATTTTGTCTCAATTTATTTGATTGAGATGCATTAAATCACACAAAAATTTATTTTACAAGTCAAAATTTAAAGTAAATTGATTACGCAAGTAGTCAGTCCTGAAAAATTCAAAAAACAATAAAAAGTACACCAAAAGATAAATCAACAGGAAATCAACAGACACCCAATTCCAAAAGCAACTAAATCCTTCAGGAAAACATTCCCTCATTTGCATTTAGTTGCTTTTTGAGTTGGGTGTCTTTTCAACGCTTCTTTTCAACGCTTCTTTTCAACACTTCTTCAACGCTTCAACGTTTCTTCAAGGACTAAAACTGTCATGGTCAGTTGAACGTAACAGCTGCACGAGCTCAATGCAAATTGTATCGGTACTCGAGGGTCGGTTGCTATTACGATGAGTCTCCTTTTTTCGATTTGATCATTATGACGTTTAACTTACCAACAAAATCTGAACTTGAATCTGCCGCTGCGATTGTCTATGCAAGGCTAGCGCCGACACCACAGTATGCATGGCCATTATTGTGCGAGGCCTTGGGCACTGAGATCTGGCTCAAACACGAGAACCATACGCCAACCGGCGCTTTCAAAGTGCGCGGTGGACTCGTCTATGTGCACGAGTTGATGCAACGTGAACCACAACTCGAAGGCATAGTTTCCGCAACGCGTGGCAATCACGGTCAATCGATCGCTTTCGCGGCACAGCCGTATGGACTATCGAGCCACATCGTCGTACCTAAAGGGAATAGCCGAGAAAAAAATGCCGCGATGCGAGCACTCGGCGCGACGCTCATCGAATTTGGTGAGGACTTTCAAGAAAGCCGTGAACATGCCATGGCACTCTCACAAGAACATGGTTGGCATATGGTGCCGTCTCTGCATACCGATCTGATTCGTGGCGTCGCGACGTATTGGACCGAATTTTTTACTGCGCAACCTAAGCTTGACGTGATCTATGTCCCAGTCGGTCAAGGCTCTGGAATCTGCGCTGCCATCGCCGCGAGAAATGCACTAGGCTTAAAAACCATGATTGTTGGCGTGGTGTCCAGTCATGCTCTTTCCTACAAGCTTTCCTTCGAACAAAACGCCATCATAGAATCACCCGTCAGTACCCTATTAGCCGACGGCATGGCATGCAGAAAACCAGATGCTTGGGCATTGCAAGTCATGCGTGATGATGATAGAACTGGTTTGGTATTTCTTCTGTATGTCAAC
>JAIEPX010000008.1:300000-572643 GCA_019748175.1 Gammaproteobacteria bacterium | reverse complement strand
ATTGTGGTTACAATTACAGCGATGCCTCCACATGGCGTGCGGATTTCTTCGCTGTCGCCCCTGCGGTCGATGCTCATGTTGAAAACTCTTTCGCACCAGCACCTGATGACGATTCAGTTCCTTTAATTCAGCGTAAATAAAGATCAAGGGAATCTATACTTCAGCGCTGGACTGGGCAAGGCAACCTATTTAAGATCGCCTTCGTTTCGTACAAGTTCGTTGGGTTCTTAAAGTCGGCGTGAGAATCCGACTGTCTTTCCGGGAATGGCTCGCTCGGGTTCCCCTCGCTGCGCTTTATTTCCCTCCAAGAAAGTTGGATTCTTCGCCTACGCGACTCAGGATAATTTTATTTTTTCCGTGTTTCAAATTAACGTTTTTTTTTGCTGCTTTTACAGACAAAGTTAAACAATGCGCTTTGTTTCGCGATTTTTTTGAAAAAAAGTCTGCAGAGTCAGCGAAATAAAAACTTAGCACGGAGTTGAGAAGACTGGGCAAGATCTACCTTTTCAAGATCGTGAGAAACAGGATGTTTCGACCGAAGCCTACACGGATGTATTTACGGCGGTCTTGAAAAGGTTGTCTTGCCCAGTCCAACTCTTCAGATTTTCTTGAATTCTTCGATCTTTTTTGGTTTCGGCGAAAAGGCTGTCGGATTCTCGCGCCGATTATGAAAGCGGATTGAAAAATAAAAATTCTTTTTAATCAACGGATTACGAAGCGTCTTCTATAGTCACGCATGAGGATAAAAATCCATGGCCACAAAAGCCCCGTCGTAATCGACGGTATCCAAAACTGCCACGCCAAAGGCGCCTGCCCCATTAAACCCTGCATCCAAAACAACAACACCAAATAACACAACGACAACAAAACAATCACACCGACTTGCTGCCACATCGGAAACAACCTAATGCGCGTATACAACTTACTGATCACAAAAACCGCTACTGTCAAACCCAAGGCATTTTCACCCAACAATGTCCCCAACAAAACATCCAATAAAATTCCTACACACCACGCTGCCCCAATACTAAAACGCTCCGGCAATGCCAAAGCCCAATAAAAAACTACAGCCGGCACCCACAAGGGTCGGACCCACGCCGCCCAAAAGGGCAAAGGCAAAATCGTCAACATCATCGCAACGATAATCGACAAAATAATAAAAAACCAAGAACGAAAAATCATTGAATAACCCACTAAATTACCCACTCGGCCAGACTAACAAAACCTGACGACTACTATCCAAATGAGCACTCGGATAAACCGTAATCTGCGAAAAACGCTCCCCTGGTCTATGGACCACCTCAGAAACCACGCCTACAGGATAAGAAACAGGAAACCGATTTCCTAAACCCGAAGTCTCTAATGAATCCCCCACCTGAAAATCCGCCGTATCAGGCACAAACAACAACTGCAAATCATTACTCACACCCTGTCCTGCGGCAATTGCCCGACTGCCTGTTCGAGTGCTTTGCACAGGCACTGCGCTGCGAGAATCTGAAATCAACAACACCCGACTTGAATCATGATTGACCTCAATGACCTGCCCCATTACTCCGTAGGCATCCAATACCGCCTGGCCCACCACGACATGATCCTTTTGCCCTCTATTTAAAACTACCTGCCGAGTAAAAGGCGCTAAATCAACTGCTAACAATTCAGCGACCAGCATTTTACCACTGACTTTTTGCGAAGCACTCAGCAATGCGCGTAACTGATCATTCTCCTGCCGAAGCGCCCCCAACTTCTGAAGTTTTGCACGCAATATCAGCTGCTCTGTTTTCAAATGAATATTTTCAGCCGCATAATTTTGTTGCTCAGAAAAATTATTTCCAACCCAATTAATGAGACGTGCTGGAGCATCTACCATTGTCCGTATAGGTGAAATAAAAGAGGTTAAAACGGATCGAGATTGAGCAAGATATTGGTACTGATGATCAACTACCATCAGTACCAATGAGGCTATCACTAGAGCCACTAAGCGCACGCTAAGTAGCGAATCACGTTTGAATAAAACCTTAATGACGCTACTCCTTTTGTCTTACAGATCAATCGCTTGCAAGAAATCCTTCGCCCATTTTATCAATTAATTCTAGCGCTCTTCCACCCCCACGCGCAACGCAAGTAAGCGGATCTTCAGCGACGATGACAGGCAATCCAGTTTCTTCCATTAACAACCGATCAAGATCTTTCAGTAGAGCTCCACCACCGGTTAAGACCATACCCGTTTCTGCAATATCCGATGCTAATTCAGGAGGTGATTGCTCAAGAGCACTGCGCACTGCACCAATAATTCCCGACAAGGGTTCTTGTAAAGCTTCAAGTATTTCATTGCTATTCAACGTGAAACTTCGTGGCACACCTTCAGCCAAGTTTCGACCACGCACATCAATCTCACGCACTTCCGTACTAGGGAACGCAGCGCCTAATTCATGTTTAATTCGTTCTGCGGTTGCATCACCAATTAATGTTCCGTAATTACGACGAACATAATTTACGATGGCTTCATCAAATCGATCGCCACCAATTCGCACGGACGCAGAATACACAATACCGCTCAGCGATATGATAGCAACTTCAGTCGTACCACCGCCGATATCCACAACCATTGATCCGCGGGCTTCTTCCACAGGCAATCCAGCACCCATTGCTGCGGCCATTGGTTCTTCAATTAAAAAAACTTCTCTCGCCCCGGCGCCCATTGCTGATTCACGAATCGCACGACGTTCTACTTGAGTAGATCCGCAAGGCACACACACCAATACTCGAGGGCTCGGCTTTAAAAAGCGATTTTGATGCACTTTGCTAATAAAGTGCTGTAACATCTTCTCTGTAATATGAAAATCGGCAATCACACCATCTTTTAAAGGACGCGTTGCAGTAATATTTCCGGGGGTTCTGCCCAACATGCGTTTCGCTTCTAATCCTACAGCAACCACAACACTGCCCGAACCATTGCTACCATCTCCTCGACGAACCGCCACCACAGAAGGTTCATTCAGTACAATACCTTCGCCAGGTAAATAAATTAATGTATTGGCTGTACCTAAATCGATTGATAGGTCATTTGAGAATCTGCCACGTAATTTTTTCAACATTTTCGTACCTCTTTGTAAAACCCCGGTGTCCAGGCTGAGTGCAAACTCTAACGGAAAAAAAGCATAAAGAGAAGAGGAAAAGAAAGGGGTCACGTTTGAGCAAGGAGTCAGATCTAACCTTGAAACTAGCTTTCACTTCTGAATCTTATATCTCACATCTGAATGAACTGGTTTCAATGTTAGATCTTACCTAAGGAAAGCAAAGACCCGCCCCCTTCCCCTTCTTCCCAGGAAAATACTCACTGAATACGCTATAATAAAGTTATGAGAGGAAAAAATCATTAGCAAGCTGTAAACGCCCATAAATAGGGCTTTAGACAGGATACTTCTGACAAGTTATAGGTATATATAGTTGAGGAGATGTGTCATGAAAAGGTTAAGATTCCTTTGTTCCGTAGCGATCGCTATGCTTTGCATTCCGCCAATAACCTACGCCAAATCCATCGATTTACAAACACGCAGTTTCGATGATGGTCCGATAAATTCCTCGAACGTCGACAATCTGCAATTAAAATGGACTTACTTAACTGCTCCTGATACGGGCACCAACAACACCGCAATTGCCAGCATTTCATCTACACCTGCCATTAAAGGTAAGTTCATCTATTTTAATGATATGGCAGGAAATATTACCAAACTTAACCGCTTTACAGGCGCTGTCGTTTGGAAAAAAAATTACATAAATGATCTCTCAGTGCCAGGCTATGGAATTATCCAATCACGAAACACTCCGTACATTGTTGGTAACTTGGTAATCTCTGGCAGCAACTATTCATTACTCGCTCCATTATGCAAAGTTACCGGTGGCACACCTGTAGCAAACGGATGTCATACAGGTGATGGCGCAATCATAATTGCATTAGACAAAAATACGGGTAAGGTCGTTTGGCGAATAAAAGCCGATACTCACCCTGCTGGTAAAATTACAGGTTCGATCAGTGGTTATGGAAACACCATTTATGTTCCTGTTGGCAGCTGGGAAGAAGACTGGGCACGCGCCTATCCTAATATTTTCAAAAAAGATAAATATGGCAACATTGATCCTAAATCAAAATATCCGTGCTGTTCCGCAAGAGGTAGTTTGGTCGCCATCGATGTAACTAATCCAAAAATTCTTTGGAAAACCTATGTGGTACCAGGAGATGGAACATTCAATGATCCATTAGATAACAACCCAGCATTATCTTATAAAATGCAATCATTACTAACGCCAAGAGGATTCTTTGGAGCGTCCACCTACGGACATAACCCAACAATCGACGCTGATAGACAACAGGTGTATATCGCTACAGCACAAAATACCACGGCACCTAAAGTCGCTGAGGCTTGCGAAAAGTTTAGACGTGGAACGGGTTCATATCCATCATTACCTCCAGGCGTCACTTGCACTAATTTGAACGATCAATTACAAAATTACGCAAGTTCAGTGCTTGCTCTCGATATGAAAACGGGGATTATCAAATGGGTATTCCATAGTCGGCTTTATGACGCTTGGAATCACGCATGCGCTGCTCCAGACTTTTATGGATGGGGAACCGTTCCACCTTTTGTTTATCCAGTCCCATTAATTAATGCTAAAAACTGTTTTCAAGATCCTGTCGGTCCCGATATGGGATTTGGTAATCAACCAATTTTAGTTCAAGGTGTAAAATTATCTAATGGCATGACTGATGACGTTGTTATCGCTGGAAATAAAGATGGTCGATTATTTGGATTAGATCCTGATACCGGAGAACAACGTTGGGTCAGTAATGTGGATCCCGGTGGTATTTACGGTGGATTACAATTTGGACGAGCAACGGATGGAAAAAGAGTTTACTTCGGCACTACGAATTCATCGAATGTGAATCGTGATATTAATGTTCCTTTTAGATCTGCACAGACTTTCTTGGATTACAATGGGTTTAGTGCGCTAGGTGTACGGGTGGGTTTGTATAGTCAGGGCGATGCATCTCCCCTAGTTCATTACCCTGCACCTACAAGTCAAGTGATGCCATTCGTCGGACCTAATTTAGTGTTTGGAATTACTGACTACCCAGCAGATTATCCCACAACATTTCCTGATCCGAATGCGGGCCCACGAAGTCCTTTTCTCTCAGTACCTGCAAGTGGTCCACGAGAATTACGAACACTTATCAATCCACCAAGCGACGTGACTGCAGATGGAGTTACGGTGTTCAATGTTAGTGGAAAATTAAAAACGATTAACGGTACCGTCTCGGCTGTGGATGCAGGTACAGGCAAGATATTATGGCAAAGGCCTGCTAACGACGGGATTAAAGGCACATTAAACCCTGCCCAAGCCTTCGGCACGCTTACCGTGGGCAATGGTGTAGTTTACATCGGTTACTCGGACACTCGAGGTACGATGGTTGCACTGGATGCCGACACCGGGGTGAAACTCTTTCAATTTCAAAGCACTATCCCTGTAAACAACGTCATGACACCTGCCGGAGGTATTGAATCAGGCCCTCAAGTCGTGGGTCGACGGGTTTATTGGGGTATGGGCGCTGAAACTGCAGCAGATATACCCGATAAATTCGGTGAATTACACAATGGAGGTAACCGGTTATTTATGTTCATGTTACCTAATTGTTTAGATTCCCTCGAAGATTATTTGGATTTCTATACCAATTATTATGATTAACAGGGCGGGAAGGGGTCAGATCTAATGTTAGATCTGACCCCTTCCTTATAAAGCATGCCCCCCTTCCCTTGCTTCACCTAAATCCCTATACTCACTTTTTTATCAATGGAAATGGCCCATGGCTCTCACAGAATCCGATGTCAAACATGTTGCGCATCTCGCGCGAATTGCGCTGACCCCCGATGAAATTCCAGCGCACGTGAAAAATCTCTCTAAAATTCTTGAGCTCGTTGAACAAATGAATGCCGTCGACACCACAGGCATCGAGCCTATGGCACACCCCCAAGACATCACGCAGCCTCTTCGTGAAGACGTCGTCACCGAACCCAATCTCCGCGAAAAAATGCAACGCTGTGCACCGCTCACAGAAGCCGGACTTTATCTTGTTCCTAAAGTGATCGAAGATCGGATTGCTGAAACCATAGAATCTTAAGGATTATCATGAGCTTAGAAAACAAAACTCTAGCAGAACTTTCACATGATCTTGCAGCAAAAAAAGTTTCCAGCGTCGAAGTCACTCAATTTTATTTGGATCGAATTACTCAACACAATCCAACATTAAATGCCTTTATTACTGTATGCAATGAATCGGCATTAGCCTCAGCTAAAGAGGCCGATAAAAAAATCGCCAGCGGTCAAGCAAGCCCTCTCACGGGCGTACCTTACGCTCACAAAGATATTTTTTGCACGGACGGTATTAAAACATCGTGCGGATCAAAAATGCTCGATAATTTCATCGCCCCCTACGATGCAACCGTCACCACTAAATTCAAAGAAGCGGGCCTGGTCATGGTCGGCAAAACTAACATGGATGAATTTGCGATGGGTTCATCCAACGAAAATAGTTTTTACGGGCCCGTGAAAAATCCTTGGGATCTCAGCCGAATTCCTGGTGGATCGTCGGGAGGATCTGCCGCCGCAGTCGCAGCGCGATTAATTCCTGCAGCAACCGGGACAGACACCGGCGGCTCCATTCGTCAACCTGCGTCTATGTGCAACATTACGGGCATCAAACCAACCTACGGAAGAGTCTCCCGTTTTGGAATGATCGCTTTCGCATCCAGCCTTGACCAAGGCGGCCCTTTTGCTCAAACCGCTGAAGATGCCGCACTGCTTTTAAATGTTATGGCGGGTCACGATGAAAAAGATTCAACGAGTGTGAACCGTGATGTACCTGATTATACGGCTGATTTAAATAAACCCTTAACAGGCCTCACAGTGGGTTTCGCAAAAGAACATTTCGCCAGCGGACTTGAAAATGATGTTGCTGTTGTTATTCAAGAAGCCATCAACGAATTAAAAAAATTGGGCGCAACCGTAAAAGAAATTAGTTTACCTAATACACATCTAGCGGTTCCAGCCTATTATGTCATTGCACCTGCAGAATGCTCTTCTAATTTAGCGCGCTTTGATGGCGTCCGTTATGGTCACCGTTGCGAAAATCCCAAAAATCTCGAGGAACTGTATTGTCGCAGTCGCGGTGAAGGATTTGGTCAAGAAATTAAACGACGCATTATTGTCGGAACATACGCTTTATCTTCAGGTTATTACGATGCGTATTATTTAAGAGCGCAAAAAATTCGGCGGCTCATCTGCAATGATTACCAAAACGCCTTTAATTCTGTCGATATTATAGTAGGTCCAACAGCACCGTCCCCTGCTTTTAAACTGGGTGAAAAAGTGGATGATCCTGTGAGCATGTATCTTTCGGATATTTATACCATAGGTGTAAACCTTGCCGGATTACCCGGAATGTCGATCCCAGCAGGCTTCGTAAAAAGCTTACCTGTTGGTTTACAATTAATCGCTAACTACTTTGAAGAATATCGATTATTTAATGTCGCTCATCAGTTTCAACAAGCCACTGATTGGCACAGCAAAAGGGGTCAGATCTAATATTTATATATTCTTAGGCTTGCTGTCTGAAAAATAGAGATGTATCAGACATAGAATGTATTAATCTTAGATCTGACACCTTACTCCTAACATAGGGCATAGTTTATGGAATGGGAAACAGTTATTGGTTTAGAAGTGCACGTGCAATTATCTACGCACTCTAAAATTTTTTCTGGAGCAGCTACTGCCTACGGCGCTGATCCTAATACTCAAGCGTGCGCCATTGATTTAGGCATGCCCGGCGTACTGCCCGTTTTAAATAAAAAAACTGTTGAAAAAGCCATCATGTTAGGGCTCAGTATTGATGCTGAAATTGCTCACAAATCGGTTTTTGCACGAAAAAATTATTTTTATCCTGATTTGCCAAAAGGTTATCAAATTAGTCAATTTGAACTTCCTATAGTTGGCAAAGGTCATCTCGATGTTCAACTGGATGAAAATACTTCAAAACGAATCGGTATTACACGTGCGCATCTAGAAGAAGATGCGGGCAAATCACTGCACGAAGATTTTCACGGTCAATCCGGAATTGATTTAAATCGCGCGGGCACCCCTTTGCTCGAAATTGTGTCTGAACCTGATATGCGTTCGGCCAAAGAAGCAGTTGCTTATTTAAAAACCTTGCACAGTCTTGTGCGCTATTTGGATATCAGCGATGGCAATATGCAAGAGGGTTCCTTCCGCTGTGATGCGAATGTGTCGGTTCGCCCTAAAGGTGAAATAAAATTCGGCACTAGGGCCGAAATTAAAAATGTAAATTCATTTCGATTTGTAGAGCGCGCGATTAATTATGAAGTCGCTCGACAAATTGACTTGCTGGAAAACGGCGGAAAAGTTATTCAAGAAACGCGATTATACGATGCCGATCGAAACGAAACGCGATCGATGCGTGGAAAAGAAGAAGCCAACGATTATCGTTATTTTCCTGATCCGGATTTATTACCGCTGGTGTTGGATGATCAAACCATACAAGCCATTCGGACCACCCTTCCAGAGTTGCCTTGGCAGCGTCGTGAACGTTTTCAATCTGATTTCGGATTAAGTCATTATGATGCGCATAGCCTATCCATCTCTCGCGAAATGGCCGATTTTTTCGAATCCACCGTTAAAGCGACCAAGGCAACCCCTAAAATTACATCGAATTGGGTGCTGGGTGATTTCTCTGCTTTTTTGAATAAAGATCAAAAAGAAATTACTGAAAGTCCTTTGTCCGCTCAGCAACTAGCACAATTACTCGATAGAATCGCCGACAACACCATATCGGGCAAAATTGCTAAAACTGTTTTCGAAGCCATGTGGGCCGGTGAAGGCGATGCCGATAAAATCATTGCCGCTCAAGGACTTACTCAAATTACTGACACCAGTGCGATTGAAAAAATCATCGATGAGATTATCGCGAGCAATCCCGATCAATTAGCGCAATACCGTGCAGGTGCTGATAAATTGTTTGGGTATTTTGTGGGACAAGTGATGAAAGCCACCCAGGGTAAGGCGAATCCTCAACAAGTTAACGAATTACTTAAGAAAAAATTAGGGTGAGCGCCTTAAAATTCCTCTATTTTTTTGAACAACAGTTATCGGCCAAGGAAAATCATTTGAATTAAAGGTGTTACAAGACTTTCCTTACGCGATGAGGGGGTTTAGGGGAGAGAATCGTGATTCTCTCCCCTAAGTATATAAAAGGAAGCATCTCCCGGTTTTAAAATCAACCCTCATGGATACAGAAAATTGAGTGTCCAAAACACCTAAAATCCTTGACTGGGAGATGCTGTTATTTGAAAAAATCACTTTACCTCTTCAACTAGCCGTAATACAATGACGAACAATTTTTAACATAAATAGACAGGAGTCAATTATGTCCAAGCCACTAGTGGAACCAATATCCACTGCATCTTTGTCACCACTAACATGGGTGAGAAAACTATTTATACCTGATGCGATGACAGGTTATATCAGTCAAGAAGAGTTCGCAAAGTTCCAACAAGATATTTCTGAATCGGAAAAAATTGAACAAAGAAAAATCAAGAGAACAGCTGAAGACGGCAAAGAAGTAAAACTTGGTGAAGCCCCTAAGAAAGGCAGCAAAATTGAAGATGTATTTAATAGAAAGACCGATAATCCTGAAGTCTATCTCGCTTTCAGTTTTAAAGATCTTTTAAAAGCTGCAATACTTAAAGCCTATGGTTTTGATGGATATAATCGTGTAACGAATAAATATATCACTGCTAGAGGTGAAGAATACTCCTATAAAGATCACGCATTTAACAAATTACTGCATACTGTAGGATTTTTTGGCTTTCCGAATCGAGCTGACAACCGGGAGACCACCAAGAATAAAGCTAAGCTAGACAACGAAACTGAAGAAAAAGAATATCCCACCGCATTTAATTTTCCAAAACTCAGCGTTACCCAATTTTTGCTTAACTTCGTAGGTGGATGGCATCGAGATAGAATCATTATAGACGAAAATAAAAAGTTAAAAGGGATACGCGCAAACAAAGCGATCAAGTTAATACAAATACCAGCCTCATTCTTCAAGGTTGTTATATTTGCTCTTAAATGGGCGACATTCCCGTTTAAATTCGCACTTAATCTTGTTAAATTTATCACAGAGGTTTTTCCAACACTGATTTCGGATGCGACTGCTCAAGGCATTGGCTATCAAGTGAGACTAATTGATGAAAACAACAAAGCAGATGAAGACGCTAAAGGTTATATTATTGGTAATGTGGCCCTAATTGGTTTCTTAGGACTTATTTACCTCCCTTTTAAAATTGCAGCGATTGTCGGCACAGCCCTCACTTCTCCTGCGATCAGCGCCGAATTAGCTTTTGCTACCGGTCGATCATTTAAAATCGATAATAGGCCATGGGCTACTTCAATTCTTGGTATAACGTTCGGCAGCATTGGTATTGCTCTTAGTATTGGCTTAACCATAGCCTTATGGTCTTTAGGTATTCCGCTGGTAGTAGGTGGAGCAATGACTTTCGCTCCTGCGTTTTTCACTCCTATTGTCACCTGGTTCTTGCAACTCCCCTTGATAGGCACCACGATCGGGATGATTCATGGTTCTCTCATTCCTCTGAGCAGTGTCATTGGAGCGGCCTTCACTCCTTATATAACAGCCATAACAGGTTTAGCTGTAGGATTACAGATACCTGCTGAAGCTATTGCACTCGGTGCTACATTAGCGGTACTCGTTGCACCCTCAGCGTCCTTTTTAAGTTTTGTCGCTGGCAAACTCAGTGATTATTGGGCATTAGCCGGAAAATATGGAATGATTGGCGTGTTCAGACAGTACTATTTTCCTCCAGAAGGGTACAAACCACTGATAGAAGATGATAAACCTGATGGGGACACTGAATATCCGATGCTGAATTTATACGGTACTGAGAAAGACGGTGCTATTGCAAAAAATCCAACAACTGGGCTTTATGCTCCAAGCCCAGGTAAAGGTAAAGACAGATCTGGTCAACAAAAACAGGGCTCGCATTCAGCTAACGCGGGGTCTGGAACTCTTGAGATCTTTCCTGGTGCTGATGATGACAGACAGGCTTTCGAGTCTAGAACAATAACCGATGCAGAACTTCAAGAGGTTACAGAGGGTCTTCAACTAGACATCTCGCCTAGATCTCAAAAGGCAGCAGCACTTGCTCAACAAAGAAAAAGTAGCCTAGATGGCGCTGATGATGCTACCATCACTGCTGCGAACGCAGGTCGTGGAGCTTCTGTAGAACAGTCGGAACGTGCTACTAGTCCAACACGAGCCACCTCAGGTGGGCGCGGTAAAAACCTAACTGGCACTACCCCTTATATAGCCGGAGAAGTAGTTACTAATAAGTTTTAGTAGAATTTGTGCACAACTTATGATTCTGATTGAATTAAGGCTTTACTTTAACCTAAAGCCCATGTACAATGCCCCTTTAAATGTAAACACCGATAGGAGTGATATATGTCTATAATGAATTATTTACGCGCAGCTTCAATAGGAGGCTGGATAAAAGACTTAGTAATCGATAAATCAGCATCTTATACATACGCTATAAACAAAAGGTTAGATGCTAAGGCTAATGATCTTCAAACACTAGCCGGAGCGGTTCCATTAACAACACTTGGTTCAGAAACACTACCAGAATCTCCTACCCTTACTGCCGATGAGATAGCCGAAGTACAAGAATATGCTCGCCCTCCTCGTATAGACCCTGATCATATTTGGGCTGGTGCTTTCATAGAAACCTTTGGTTTCGATGGGTTCGATTTACCTTCTACAAAAGTAACCTATAGCACCGGTGATCATGATGTAAATGTTCGTACAGAAAAAGCTAGGTTCACTGGCAATAAGTTGTCTCCATTATTAGCTTTTATCATGTTTTTGGGCCTACCTTCTCGTGTTGTAGTCGTTAATAAAGAGGGAAATCCAAGGATTGACCCTAAACAATTACTAAGAAACTTGTTTGGTGGTTGGGATAATCCTGCGCGCAATCAAGATACGAGAAAAGCTGCCGCAAAGAAAAACTGGTGGAATCGAGCTTTTATCCCAGTTAAAATTATAATCGCTGTAGTTCACCTTGCTCTTTGGATTCCCAAATTAGCATTAAATGTTTTAAAAACCCCGTTCCTATTTTTCCCTCTAGTCATTACGAGCTATTTGGGTAAACTCAATGGTTATTTAGCGTATAGAACGGAAGCTAATTGGGTTAAACCTGGGGCACTCAATAATTTAGCTGCTGTTTTTATTCTAGCTCCAGCAACGGCTATTGTTGGCCTTCTTCATAACCCTTTTAGATTTGTCCCATTAATTACCCGAGCTTTTTTTGCTCCTGAACAAAGTGCGCGATTAGCGTGGACGTTTGGTAAGGCAATCAAAGGTCATCCTTATATAGGACTTATTGTAGGTACAATTGCTGTATTAATGAGTATCGCGTTATCAACCGCGCTATGGATCATTGCATTCCCAGTAATTATTACGCTGGCAGTTAAAGAAATACCTGCTCTTACTCCTTTACTGAATTCGATTGCTCAGCTACCTATTGTGGCTTCTAGCGTGACATTCATCAGTGGTAAGTTTGCGCTGGTTGTTGGTAGTTTACCTGCTGCATTCACTTCAGCTGCCGCATCACTCGCTAGTTTAGTAGGACTCACCTTAACAGCTCCTGCTGTTGCAGTGGGCGCTACAGTGGCTGCCGTATCTGCTCCTACTGCTATTATTGGTAGCCGATCTGCTGACGAACTCAGCAACTCTTTTGCGCGCTGGCAAAAAGGTGGGATCCTTGCTTGGGTCTACAGTGCGTTTACTAAGATTAACAACATGATTGTTGGTTCTAAAGGTAAGAAAGGATATGTTCCTCTACCAGATAATGACGACAACTCACCTAGAAAAGATGGCACTGATAAAGAAGACGGAAACAAAGGCACTGCTACTAATAAAGATGCAGAACCTGAAGTTGTATCTTCACCAGAGGCAAGAAGACGGGCTGCTGAATTAGCTAATGCTAAGAAAGATGCAGGCACTTCTGATGAAGAGGCTCTGAGGAAAGGAAAAACTGCAGCTGAGACACCTAATTCAGGCAGCAAATCTCCTGAAGCTGGTAAAAAATCTACCGCAGCAGAAGGCCACGAGGAAGAAGACCTTGTAAGCCGTGACTCTGCTAAAGGGCTTGGTAAAGAGTAACACTCTCCTCTAGAGACTACTGAAAAATATCCGTAGTTTCTAGATGCTCTCAAAATGGCGCGCTTTGACTAAATCAAACGCGCCATTTTTTTTGACAGCATCTCCCGGTTAAAGATTTTGGATGTTTTCCTCACTCAATGCCCTTTATTAGGAACTGTTGACTTTATAACCGGGAGATGCTTCCTTTAATATATTTAGGGGAGAGAATCACGATTCTCTCCCCTAAAACCCCTCATCGCGAAAGGAAAAGCTTTTACCCTAGATTTTACTTTACTTTTTCAATTAATAATCGTAAAATTCTCATAAATCCTTCACCGCTTTGGCTAGAATGGCTAAAACGTTTAGACTTTGTCCAGATTGTGTGAATAATTACAACGTGTGGAGCTAATTATTACATGCCTTTACTTATAGATCCCGCTAAACCCTACTCTAAAAGTCTTAGTGATTGGATTGCACAGTATTTCTTAGTTCCTACCCTTTGGTCTTCCGATAATGATACAACTCACATGTTGAATAATGTGGTGAACGGCGCTTTTCTGGTGACTTATGGGTTCGATGGATACGATCTCACGAAAAATGCCTACTACAACACTGAATCAAGTGAAATCATTGAGTATACATCACTCACATTAGATCCCTGGCTCGCCCTCGCTAGTTTCTTAGGCTTACCAACTCGTACCGATGTCGTTGAAGAAGAAGCCAATGAACAAAGTCAACTGACTGATACAACTCAGGATAATTCAATATCTGCTACTGTTGATTTCTTCACCGAATCTGCTCCTGTAGCGCCTACTAAAATTTCTTATCCCAAAATTTCCCTTACTCAATTTTTTCTGAAAAATTTTATTGGTGGATGGCAATGGTCGAACATGTCGACAGAGAAAAAAATAACGCAAATCATAGGGTTGTTGATAAAAGTTCCTGTTATTTTTCCTTTTAAAATCTTCACACTATTTCTTAAAATCCCGCTGAATATACTCAAATTTTTCACAGAATTTCTACCTTTAATACTGACCACTCTCACAATCGTTGCAGTGATATGGCTTGCTCTCAAAGTTTCTGAATACTCAGGGACGAAAGTTAAAAAGACTCATGGCAAGAAACCCTCGGAAGCGGATAAAAAACTGTCCGATCTTTGGAAAATTCCTGCTGTCTTTTTATCCATTATCACGGTCGCGCTGACCCTCATTTATCTTGCAATAAGAGTCTTTTATATTACCGGAAGAGCCCTAACTGCACCCTTACATAGCATGAGCATCGCTTTTGAATACGCTCAGGAACTCAAGGTTCCCTTTGTCAGTCAGCATACGAGTCAAAGGATTATGTTTTTCGTGGGCGGCCTCTTTGCTCTGGTCAGTCTTGCTTTTTCGGCCAGCCTCTGGGCCTTCGCTCTGCCCTTGTTATTCGGTTCGATTGTAGTGTATTTACCAAAAATTGCTCAACTCGCTACCACCGTATTGAATTGGCCATTTATGGCACATCTTATATCAAACCTATCAGTTGTTTTCACTGCTGTTGGTGGCGGGCTGAATGCAGTATTCGGCGCTCTACTCACGACTTCTTCTGGTTTGTTAGGCTTTCAACTCTCTACTACTTTTATAACGACCGGACTGACACTCGGTGCAATCGTTACTCCTATCGCCACGTTCTTAAGCCTAGCCGCTGATAAGCTCAGCGATAAATGGTTCACTTGGCATGAGGGAGGCTTTTTTACGTCTCTGCTATTTGCTCCCCCAGATTCAGAGGATACTTCTTATACTCCATTAATCGATCAAACCCCAAAACAAAGCCCGGTGACAGGGAATACTACTTCCCCTGGTGCGCAAGGTATCGTATCATCTGCTATAACTTCTGAATGGACTGCTCATGATGGACATATGGGTGCTGTGAAGTCTCAGAAACGCGCTGAGGGGCAAGAGGGCCTCACCACTTCAGGCACTGCTCCAACTAAAGGCTCAGGAGATCAGAACTCAGATAACCCTGACTATGGCCCCGATGGGCAACTACTTGCAGAGTTATAGCGTTTTTATTATGAGGATTTAACCATGTCTACACTAACGGTATTTGGAAATTACTCTAAAAAGCAACATCAAATGGCACGACTTGAAGATTATTCCCGTGCGATCGTTCATTTGGAAAATTCTATCGTGAAGGTAAAGGAAAATTACAAAAATGGTCTGGACTACATCAAAAAATTAGAAGCCGACAGAGAAATCACTACTGATGAATTACAACTACGACAAATAGACGTAGACATTAAATACCTTCGCGAACATTTTGACCCTACCGAAATGAATCAAAAAATTACCAACCTCGAAACCAAATTAAAAAATCATCGTATCCGCTTGAAAAAACTGTATGAAAAACACACGGTGAAAAAGCCAACTGAAACTGAAACTGCATAATCTCAAGCTAAGCAATAAACAGTTCTTTACATTCCTTCACTTCAAAAATACAATCACACAATATCAGACTTTTAGGTTAAGAATGCAGGGATAATACATTCACCCTAAATTCTGTTGTTGTTGCGTTGTAACCACTCACCACCTTGGCTAGAATGGCCAAAACGTTCAGATTTTGTCCAGGTTGGGTGAAAAAATTGATTTTAAAACCGGAGTTTACTCTTGATAAATGAGGATTTTAAAATCAATTTTTACGCACAAGATGGGCAAAATATGGACGTTTCCATCGTGTGGTGAATAGTTATGTTTAGTTATTTAAATAGGAAGGAACTCTGACATGGCCTTAGTCAAACCCTTAATGCTCAATAGCTTGTCCGTAAAACAATGGTTTCAACATATTTTTTTGTATGACCCCAAAAAATTCAATCAAGGATACTCTGCAATGCCTGAAGTCCACCAGGCGCTGCCCAAAAAAAGCATCCTTACTATTTTTAAACATCATCTCGATAGTACCTTCTTAGAGGTCTACGGCTTTGATGGTCTCGATGAAGTGACCAAAGAAATTACTACTGCCGAAGGTCAAATTAATAAAGAAACAGGTAAACATTATACTTACGACAGTGACAAACTTCCGTGGAAACTCGCTGTGATGTCATTTTTTGGCATTCCAAATCGAATCAAATATATCGAAGTTACTGATAAATCACTCGTTATCGATGGTAGACAAGTTGCAAAGAATTTTGTAGGCGGACTCAATGAAAAAGCCGGCGAAGAAAAATTGTTTTGGCAAAATCTTGCTTCCTTCACCATAAAGCCATTCATTTTTATCATCAAATCGGCTTTAATTTTCTTTAAAACACCCCTCAACATATTGAAATTACCAACAGAATTTTTGACCCTGTTAATTTGGCGTTTTTCTGAAGAAACCTTGAATCTTCTCGATCAAGAATTAGCACGTGAATGGGCAACTCCTCAAAAAGATACTGGCCCGTGGTTACTTAAAGGTATTAAGTTATTTGCAGAAGGTCTTGGATTAGCTTTATTAGGAGTTGCACTGGCCAGTTCACGAATTTTATCCATTGCAATCCGTGCCGTTTTATCACCTACACACAGTGCGAAAGCCGCCCTTGGATTTGGTCGTACGTTAGAGAATAAATGGTTAGGCTGGATAGTCGGTATTCTAGCCCTTGTAGCCAGCATTGCTTTCACACTAACTGTTTGGGCTATAGGACTGTCTCTGATAATCGGTGCGGTAACAACCTTAATTCCTGCGACAATTCCTCTACTCACTGCACTATCGAAATTACCTGTAATCGCAGCATCGATAGGCTTTATCAAGGGTAGCTTGGCCAGTATCTCTATTGGCATTGGCGCAGCCTTTGGCCCTTCTGCGACCGCTGTAGGCGCCTTGTTTGGATTAAAAATTTCAGTGAATGCTATTGCCGTGGGCGCTACTTTCGGTGTGATAGTGGCCCCTACCGCCACCTTCTTAAGCTGGGGTGCCGATAAGTTCAGTAACTCTTGGGCAGACTGGGTTGAAGGCGGACTTACTGACAATATCCTAAAAGCAATTGTATTATCGGGTGGTTATACTAAAGTAGCTGAACCTGATGAAATACCGTTACAAAAACAGCCGCAGCCTAAGCCTGGCGCCAATAACTCCACACCCACTACGCCCTCAGGTAAAGCACGAAGTGCAGTTAAGAAGAAAGACGGTGATGAAACGGTTGCCGGAAAAGCCTCTCATTTTGATTTCGACGATTCTACTGAACTAGGCTCCGGTAAAAAGAAAGCACCGACTCCTGTTAAACCTCATGTCAACTCTTTCAAGGACGATGATAGTGAGCTTGCCTATTAATAAGGCGTCGCGTTAACCCTGGATATTGCACAAACACTCTACTGCGAGCCCTTCAGGCGCAAGAAGTGACGCCCTTCAATGATTCACATTGATGATCTTTCATGATATAATGGCCCGTTTATAAATAAGAGTAGTGTAATGAGTACGATTAAAGAAGAAGCGCAAGATTCACCCCTTATTAAGCCGGGAAAGCCTGGGTCATTAACATTCAAACAATGGGCATCTAAACACATACACTCACTCTTCTGGGGAGATGCAGCTAGTTTTGAGAAATTAGTAAAGCAGTATCAAAATCCACACGACACGCCCGCAAACACCGATAATTTCAGTTTCTTTAGCTCAACATTCTTAATGGTGTACGGCATCGACGGATACGAGCCTACTACTCACATGATAACCCCGGCTCACCGTCATTCTGCTGGGGAGTTACAAGAAGCCTATGAATATAAGGGCGAAGCTTTATCGCCTTGGTTAATGCTAGCATCCTTTGTTGGTCTACCAACGCGAACAGGCTGTAGTGAATCTGCATCACCACCCTCATCGCCAAGCTATAAAAAACGTATAGAAGAAACTAGCCCACTCACTGAAGATGAAACACCTCCGACTGTGACTCTGTCCAAAATGCCAAAACTGACCGGTTTGGGAATTCTTAAAAATATGATCGGTGGTTGGGACACATTACCTGACGAAGATAAATATCAAGAAAAAAAAATATGGCAATGGGTTGTTTTATTTCCCGTTAAATTACCGATTATTTTTCCAATCAAATTTATTTCTATTTTTTTCAAGCTACCCCTTAATATCATCAAAACATTTACCGAATTACTTCCCTCTTTTGCAACTTACGGTCTACATATTGCGATGGCAAAAATTTATGCAAAAATCGCTACACTTGATGAAGCCGACGACGCAGACGAAGTGTGGAAAATCCCTAAAATATTGGCTTTATCAATCCTATCAGTTTGCTTAGCTCTGCTGCATATGAGCTTCAAAGTACTTACCATAATCGGCAGAGCACTCTTCTCTCCCCATAAAAGCTCTAACTTGGCGAGCGCGTATGGTGGTGAAGTGAACAAAAAATTAGGCTTTCTTGTCTATTATTTAAACAAACTTATTACGGGACTTTTTTGGGCTACTGCTATTCCTTTAGCACTTGGCGCTGCAATTATTTATTTCCCGAACATCGTTGTCCCTATCATCACTTGGTTTGGAAATCTTCCACCCGTTGCAATAGCACTTCATGCAATGAACGGAGCCTTAGTTTCGTTCACTACTGAATTTTTTGCTTACGATATTACACCTACCGTTGCTGCTCTGGCCACATTACTTCATATTCCAGTTCCTGAAACTATAGCTCTTATCGGTGCCACGCTCGGTTTTTTTGGTTCTACCATCATCGTGATTATAATGACCTGGTTTGCCACGCCATTCAGTGACAAATGGGCAGCATGGCATGAAGGCGGACCTTTTACCACGTGGTTACCGTCAAAATGGAATGCGATCACCACTTATCTATCGCCTTTAGTTAATAGTCCTGCCCCAAAAGAAGAGACTGAACTTAAAATAGTCACCTCAGGAAAACCAGACGGTTCTGGAGCTGATCCTAGCAAAAAAGCTACAACACTCGTAGACAATAAAACTAAGCTTCACGGTGCCGCAAATGATGGATCAACATCGGCTGATGGAATGATTGCTCGAGTGGAAGGTGAACCACTTTTAAGTCCGCGACTGGGTCGACCTCAGCATACTTCAGCGCCATCGTCACTCACTTCAACAAATGATACTGTTATCGATTTTGGTTTCGATAACAAATAAGAGACTTACAAGAAGTATTATTGCTAGAGTATTTATATAGAGAGTGCTCTGTTAAGAAGTTTATAGTTTTTAGATTAATTTAGACTGTTAAGATTTTGGATACATCTACCAGTCATACTGTTGTGAGGAATGCGATATGAAACATCATGGTGAATTAGAGAAAAAGCCCAAAGTTGAAGAAAAAAAAATCAGCTTTCTAACACGTTATAAGCAAAAGTTTACAACTCTATTTAAATCAAATTTTTTTCCTGATGGCTATGATGAAATAAAAGGGAAATACACTTACCCAAACATCCCCACTGAAATAAAAAATGATACTTCAGAATTTTGGATGTACTTCGTCGCTTTTTTGGGACTCCCTTCAAGACCTAAAGCATTTTTAAATAGAGAAAGAAAAGTCGTTCATCAACTCACGTGGGGACAGTTCTTAAAAAATCTTATTGGTGGTTTGGATTTTGCAAAAGATACCAGTTCAACCAAAAAATACTTACAATTAATAGGGATATTTCCGATTCCAATAAAGATTGGAGTAATTTTACTATTTAAACTTGTGACATTCCCCTTTAAGTTTCTTTTGAATATTGTAAAACTCATGATATTAGTTCTCGTACCTATATTATTAGATATTCTCGATGAAATTGGTGGCTCATTTATAGGAATATTCGATTACCTTGCAGAAAAATTACCTTTGCCGCTTAATTATATACTTACGTTGATTAGTTTTATCTTAACGTTAGTCCTTTTTTTGGTATTATTACCATTATACGTAGCGTCCTTTACCTTGAGCCTCGTTGCTGGAATTGCTTTAGCTCCACTTTCATGGACAAGAACTGTTTATAATTATTTTAGTTATACTATAATTGCTAGTATTTTCGCGCTATTTACTCTGGCTGTTGCAGCCACGGTTTGGGCAATTGCATTACCCTTCGTGATTACCGGCATCCTCGCACTATTCCCTTCTTTAATGGGCGTCGTCACTTTTGTTACTCACATTCCTGTTATTGCGTCAGTGTTAGCTGCTTACACTGCAACGTTTTTAGGCGTAAGCGCCTCAATTGGTACACTTTTTCTCCCTTATATCACAGCACTCACTGGTCTGTTCGGAATAACACTGTCTACTGCAGTCGTTTCCATCGCTAGCGCAGCAACTATCGGCATTATGGCTGCTTTAATTGCAGTTCCAGCCTGTTATATCGCGGACACGCTGAGCGATCGATGGGCAGATTGGCATACTGGCGGACTTTTATATGCAATTTTAGCTGCAAAAGCTCCAAAAACTACAAGAATCACTTACACTAGACATTATTCAGACACTGAATTCGTTGAATTAGTTGAAACTGGATCCAAGAAAACCCAACAGTGGCAACAAATTCCTGTTCCTTCGGAATCAGAAGAAGCTGTAAATCTTAAGCGCGCTCAGCAGCGCGGATTTGGAAAAGCAAATGGTGCTGATACCGGAGCCTCAAAAACTTGGCAAAGATACGACACTGGTGATTTCGAAACTGGCGATACAGAATTTGATGCGATGGCTAACCATTTTCTATCCGGACAAACTGGCAAAGCGCCAATGGGCCAGAGGGTCGAAGTACTCGATGAAGACGCAGCACAAGCTAATGATTTTAACTAACCTTGTGATTCTGTATTTTTTCACTTGACAGGAGTAGCTTGACCAACACCCAGGCTAATTACACACGTTGATTTGATCGTGTGACGAAATTAGCACCGCAATCAATTCATCACCTGAATAAATCAGCGGAACGCGATCTCGGCGCCAAGGTAAAACACTCCATTCTTGAAATAACTTTTTCAATTCATGTCTGCCTTCGCGCCCTGGAAGTTTCATCACTTCTCCACCCTGCCTAAATCGAACTATCGCTGGCCCTTCAATAGACGATAATGATCTTCCTATTATTCGGTCATCATTTATTTCGATCACACCTAAATCGGCAGGTAATTTTAAAGACGCTTGCCTATCCCAAACGATTTCCACACTGGAATCAAAATCCGATACTGGCGGCATCGCAAATAAAAACCCCTTAAATCGCCGCACTTCTGCACCAGGCCATTGCACACAAGGAATTTTATCATCGGCAGCGTGCACTCCTTCACGCAATAAACAATCTAAATGCACCGTTGAAGGCAAGGGTAATTTTTGCTTTTCAATCCAATAACGCAGCACATTTTTTTGTCGTTGAATAGAGTGTTGTAATAATTTTTCAATATTCATGGCGTGATATTTTTGATCTAATACGTTATCTAAATCTTCATGCGCTAATTCATCAAGCATATCACTCGCACTTGCACAATGCTCAGCACTTCGTGATAGTGTTTTTTCGATACTGGGCCAGCGATCAGCTAACAAAGGAAAAATCGTTTGACGCAGAAAGTTACGATCAAAATGTGTATTTTCATTGCTAGGATCTTCGATCCATTTCAAGTGAAAAACATTAGCGTAGTTTACAATCATCGCACGAGAAATTTCTAAAAAAGGTCTATATAAAATCCCTTGATTAAAATCGGCATTCAGAGGCATCGCAGCTAATCCTTTAACACCCGCACCTCGAATTAATTGTAATACTATTGTTTCGGCTTGATCGTTTTGATTGTGCGCAGTGACTAACACATCACCTGGCTCAATTATCTCAGAAAATGCGGTATATCGCGCTTCTCGAGCAGCAGCTTCAGGGCTTTGACCTTTTGCCGGTTTTGCATTGACGTGTTTAATTTCTAGAGAAACATTAAGAATCTGAGCTTGGCGAATACAATGCTCACGCCATGCGTCTGCCTGAGTTTGCAATCCATGATGAACATGAATAGCACTAATGTCGTGCGAAGAATTTTTATGGTGAACTAAAGCATGCAGCAGTACATGCGAATCTACTCCACCACTGTACGCCACCCAGATTTTTTTTTGCTCTTCACATTTTGCAAAGAATTTTTTAATGACATCATCAACAATCTTTACAATGTCATTCATACTATTTTCCGGAACGACCCACTGCCATTAATCGTTGATAACGCTGCTCAACTAATTTTTCAATAGACATCGATTGTAATTGTTTTAATTGACGTGCTAACACTGATTTAAGTGTTTGAGACATGGCTTCCATGTCACGGTGTGCACCGCCGAGTGGCTCAGGCACTATTTCATCGATGAGTCCAAGTTTGAATAATCGATCAGGTGTTACTCCCATCGCTTCAGCAGCTTCATCGGCTTTATCAGCGCTCTTCCATAAAATTGAAGCACAACCTTCAGGTGAAATAACAGCGTAAATACTGTACTGCAACATAATGACTCTATCGCCAACACCAATTGCCAAAGCACCACCCGAACTTCCTTCCCCAATTACCGTACAAATAATAGGTGTTCGTAATGAGGACATTTCAAATAAATTTCGAGCGATTGCTTCACTTTGGTTTCGTTCTTCCGCATCGATACCCGGATAAGCACCCGGTGTATCGATAAAGGTAAAAATGGGCAATTGAAATCGCTCTGCTAATTGCATTAACCGTAGCGCTTTTCGAAAATCTTCAGGTCTTGGCATTCCAAAATTGCGTTGTACTTTTTCTTTAGTTGTACGCCCTTTTTGTTGGCCGATAATCATAACGGGTTGATCGTTAAATCGCGCAATGCCACCAACAATTACTGCACCGTTAGAAAAATGGCGATCGCCATGAAGTTCATCAAAATCGGTAAAAATGTGTTCGATATAATCGAGTGTATAGGGTCTTAATGGATGTCGAGCCATCTTAACCACTTGCTGAGAGGTTAATGAGCTAAAAATCGATTTGGTGAGATCGCGACTTTTAGCATCCAGCTTTTCAATTTCTTCGATTAAGTTGAGCTCAGTATCGGTGCCTACTCGACGTAATTCGTCAATTTTGGCCTCGAGCTCTGCGATAGGCTTCTCAAAATCAAGATGTGTCATATTCATTGGATTACCTTAGTTGAATCTATGGCTATTCTACCAATAAAGGGGTCAGATCTCAATTTGTCGAATTAGGTAAAGGTCAGGATGGGTCAAGTCTTGCCCCCCCTTCACACCCAGATGGCCACAACCCCCATCGATCCAATGCCCGTGATAAGAGCCATAAGCTCTGCAAAACGGTCTAGGAGCGGTTTTGGATGAAAGTGGTTATCGATTACATTGAGGGTCCCAATGTAGAGGAAAGATCCGGCTGCAAAGGCATTGAATACAGCCTCGGCAAGGGTGCCTGACCCGCTCTGTAAAAAACTACTGACCAAGGCCGCTAAAATAACGCCTATCGGTGACATTAAGGAAAACCCAATCAACATCATCGTCGCTCTAACATACGAAGAATAACCTCTTACAATCGTCACACCCAACGCAAAAGCTGCGGTACTTTTATGAGCCATAATCGCAATAAAAATCACTAAGGCGTTATTGAATAAACTGTTGATACCTAAAGCCGCACCTTCGATCAGTGAATGCAACGATAACATCACCAGTAATAATAAAGCGGTTAAACGGTGTGCGTGCATCCGATCTGCATGAGAATTCACCACACGTTCGATGAGGAGTAAAAATAAAAAACCCACCACACAAAACAAAATAGCATACGGATACGAAGCTAAATTTTGTGCTTTAAACGAAAGTTGCGCGGCCGGTAGCATGTGAAATAATGCAGCACCTAAAAAAACACCTGCAGCAACCGCTTCAAATAAACAGAGGGCGCGAGGGTGACGATCTCCCACCAGCAATGGAATAATACCTGCGATAATCGCAGCGAAAAAAAGTGCAATTGCACAAATAATTTTAAACGTCAATAATTCCATACTTGTTTCTTCTAAAACTAATCAGAAATTAATCCCAATTCTTTGACCGTATCTCTCTCACTTCGTAATTCGTTGAGCGTTGCTAACAATTTTGTTTGAGCAAAATCATTATGCTGAATTCCATCAATTACTTCTAATTTCCCACCCACAGTTCTGCATGGGAAAGAATAAATTAATCCCTCTTCAACACCATAGTGTCCCTGAGATGCAAGTGCCATTGAAAATGATTCGTTGGCAGGTGTGTCGTGTACTAAATTGTAAACACTATCAATAATTCCGTTCGAAGCTGAAGCAGCTGAAGAAGCACCTCGTGCTTCAATCACAGCAGCACCTCTTTTTTGAACTGTGCTGATAAAATCATTTTTCAACCAATTTTCATCTGAGATGACTTCATTCACGGATTTTCCATTAATATACGCATGATAAAAATCAGGATATTGGGTTGCAGAGTGATTTCCCCAGATATTCATTTTTGTGACGGCCGTGATAGGAACATTGGCTTTAATTGCAAGCTGAGCGCGCGCACGATTTTCATCGAGCATCGTCATCGCATAGAATCGATCTCGAGGAACATCAGGGGCATTGTGCATGGCAATTAAACAGTTCGTATTGCAAGGATTTCCTACTACTAATACTCGCACATCCTTTGCCGCATTATTATTAATCGCTTGACCTTGCCCTGTAAAAATTTTGCCGTTAATACCGAGTAAATCGCCTCGCTCCATACCCGCTTTGCGAGGTACAGCGCCGACTAAAATTGCCCAATTGATGTCACGCATTCCTTCATTTAAATCGGTAGTGCAAACAACATTTTTCAAAAGAGGAAATGCACAATCTTCCAATTCCATTACGATACCACGTAAGGCAGCTATAGATGCAGGCAATTCAATTAAATGCAAATCAACGGTGGTGTCTTGACCAAACATATCACCACTTGCAATTCTGAATAACAGCGCATAACAAATTTGACCACCAGCACCTGTGATCGCTACTCGTACATGTTTCATAATTTCCCCTGTATTAGATGAAGGTATTTTAACAAACTATCTAAATCGCCGGTTGCAAAAAAGCCCGGATTCACCATATCTTCCTTGGTGTTGTAACGTAATGCAAGTCCCTGCAAATCCACAACTGCCCCACCGGCTCCCGTGAGTATACATTGCCCTGCGGCGGTATCCCACTCACTGGTTGGCCCTAGACGAGGATACAAATCCGCTTTTTGCTCTGCAATTGCGCAAAATTTCAAGGAGCTGCCCATTGTCAGCACTGAATAATCGCCAATCTGACTCATTAACTCTGCCATTCGTTCGGCGTTATGACGTCGACTTGTCGCAAGAGAGAGCCGATGATTCGGCAACCACTTCCGCGTCGTCAACGATTTCACATTCCCTTTTGCATCTTTAAAAAAAGCCCCTGATTCAACACTTGCATAATACGCTGTCTGACGACAAGGAGAAACAATCACTCCTAAAATCGGCTCATGATTTTGTATCAATGCAATATTCACAGAAAATTCATCAGTGTGGGCAATAAACTCTTTGGTTCCATCCAATGGATCCACTAACCAAAAAAGTGGCCATCCTTTTCTTTCTTCAAATGAAGGAGAAAATCCTTCTTCAGAAATGAGTGGAATATCTGGCGTTAATTTTGATAAATCTTCCTCAATAACCTCATGAGCCAAAATATCTGCCTGTGTAACAGGTGATGCATCATTCTTCGTTTGAATAGCATACGATTCTTGCTGATAAATTTTTAATATTGCATCACCCGCAGAAAACGCAATTTGCATCACTCGAGGTAACAATGTATCGAAAGCAGAACTCATTGTGATTCAGGTGTCTTCGGTTTTTCAATAGGTTTTAAATATTGTTTTTCATAATCTTCAGATTGTTTTTGAATTGCCTCAAAAACACCACCCATTGTTGAAGCAGAACTTCCCATTACTTTCGCCTGATCTCCTGCGCGCTGAGAAATATTTCCGTAACCTACCGTTTTAGGCGCTAAAACATTCGTATTTTTTATTTGTGCGCCGCGTTTTACAAAGGCTAATCGCTTTGTAACAAGTGAGGTAATTTGAGAATCAATCATATCCATATTAGCTTGAATACAATCCAAATCGTTGCATTGCTTGGCTAACCAATCATATCCTTCAGCAACATTCGACGTTTGTGCAGATACGAACATCGGAAATAGAAATAATAAAACCAGAATAAAATAACGCATAGTAGACTCCTTTCAATTTTTAACAAGCAATAGATCCCACACTCCATGCCCCAACTTTTGTCCACGCCGCTCAAATTTTGTGACCGGCCGACTGTCAGGTCGTGGGATAAATTGACCAACTCCCCCCTTATTATCAAGCTGATGACAGTTTGATGCAACCTGCAACATGTGCTCTGCGTAATTTTCCCAATCTGTCGCCATATGAAAGTACCCGCCTCTTACTAACTTACTGGCCACACAGTTTACAAATTCGGGTTGAACCAAACGACGTTTGTGATGGCGTAATTTGGGCCACGGATCTGGAAAAAACAGCAAAACACCGGCCAAAGATTCTGGAGGTATGTGTTTTTCCAAGACGTCTTTTGCATCAAACATCATTATACGAACATTACTGACAGCGTGCTCAGCCAAATCAGCTAATAAGGCTCCTATGCCTGGTTTGTGGACTTCTATACCCAAATAATTAATCTGCGGATTTTGCTTAGCTAACGTCAGCAAGGATTGCCCCATCCCAAACCCTATTTCAACAACCACGGGAGCCTCTCGTCCAAATAGGGCCGCCAAATCAAGCTCTCCCGGCGGAACCTCGACCCCAAATTCTGCCCAAAGAGCTTCCAAAGCGTGCTTTTGACGTGGCGTCATTCGTCCTTCGCGTCGTACGAAGCTACGAATAGTTCGCAGATAGGTTTTCTCAGGCTGTTGCTCAATCACGGTACCGGCTCTCAAGTTTGTTAGACGTAAACACCATTCGAAGTCTATAATAGCAGAGGAGGATATCCAATATATATGATAGAAGGATCTAGTTTATGAAAGCAGTGCTTAAAGTAGTTGTAGGATTAATGAGCTTATTGCTCTTAATTGCGATCACAACCGCAGTTCTATTTACGACGATGGTAAATAGCGACGTGATAAAAAATCAAATTAGTCAGTACGTTAAAACTTCTACGGGCCGCGATCTCATTATCAAAGGACCTCTACATGCTTCATTCTGGCCACGACTGGGAATTACTGTTGATGATGTCAGTTTGAGCAATCCGGCTGGATTTAAAGATGACACTTTTCTTTTTGCACATAAATTAACCATATCAGCAGAGCTCGCCCCACTGCTACACCGACAACTTGCAATTAATCGAGCTTCATTGACCGATGCCATTATTAATTTGCAAAAAAATGCGCAAGGACAAACCAATTGGAATTTTAGTAGTGCTGAACAAAAAAAATCTGACTCAACAGGTGAAACAAAGGCACACGAATCGATGGAATTTAATATTGCCGCTTTATCACTTAGTCGTACTACTTTTCATTATTCGGATGCCAAAACTCAGCAGCATTATTCTCTTGAGAAGGTCAATATGACTGCTGATAAGCTATCATCCGGCCATTCTTTTCCATTAAAAGGAAGTTTTACTTATATCAGTAATTCTTTATCCAAAACCACAATTAACTTTAACACATTAGCAAACTATGACTCAACTAATTCAAAATTATCTCTAGAAAACAGTGATATCCGCTTAAAACCTGAAAATTCACCTGAAATCGCTATTAAAGGTAATATTAAAGCCGATTTAAATTTATCTCTGATAAAATTTTTACCCCTCAACATGCAAATGGGCGATCTAATTATTGAAGGTGATTTGTCAGGCACTTATAGCTCAAATAATTTTGGTTTTGACGGACACATTACGAGTAATTCCTTTAATTTAAAACGTTTGTTATCGTCATCGAGCAAAGCATTTCAATTAAGCAATTCAAATTCACTCTCTAACGTCATGTTTACTGCTGACCTTCAAATAAACTCTCAAAAAATAAGATTAAAAGACCTCCACGGTAATGTTGATGGCCACCCTATCAGCGGTCAATTAGAATATTCCACATCACGATCACATCTTGGATTCGCTTTGTCTTCCGATCAACTCATACTTGAAGATTATTTACCTGGTAGTAGCTCATCAAAATCAGACGAAAAAAATACAACGGGAAAAACTTCTTCAGGCTCACTCGTGATCGATGGCACCATTGAACTGGGACACCTCAGTTATGATGTTTATCAGTTTTCACACTTGAAAACAAATCTGAAATACGCGTCGAAGAGACTCGATTTACCGAATTTTTCTGCAAGTATTTTCGGTGGAAGCACGAACGGGTTAATTAGCATTAATTTTTCAGGCAGCTCCCCTATCTTTAGCATTAGACAAAGAATGTCAGGAGTTTCTGCAGAGAAAATGCTAAGAACTTTGACAGGTTCCTCTAAACTCAATGGTATTGCAAACCTCAATATCAATGTAAATGCCTCTGGAAAATCAGGCAATGCAATTAAACAATCGCTTTCAGGCTCTATTAATTTTATAGTAAATAATGGCGCGATCTACGGCACCGATATTGATTATAAAGTCGAACAAGCCGTATCAAAAATTTCTCAACAGAATACTACAACCACGGACCGAGGCAACACACCGTTTACTCATCTCGCAGGCACGGCTTCTTTTAGTCAAGGCAATTGCTCTAACCCCGACTTAGAACTTTTGACACCAACTCTTAAAATACAAGCCAAAGGTAACTACAATTTGCTCAGCAGTAATATTAACTACAAACTTACCTGTCGTTTATTACAACCGCATCCCATCAAAACCGAATATAGCGGGACAAAAATAGATGCCGATTTGTCTAACTATGATTTCCCTACAACAGTAGGATGTACTCTACAAAATCCATGCGTTTCTGTAGACCTTGGGGGAGTTCTGAAAATATTGGCTGTAGAAGGTGTAAAAGCTGTTGCAAAAACTGCCATTAAAAAAGAACTTCTGAAAAATGTCGATGAAAATCTCGGCAACGTCATCAATAAACTATTAGAACCCTAAAATTATGGAACACACAATTAACTCATCACAATTTCAGCAACGCGTTTTACAGTGGTACGATCAAGAAGGTCGAAAAGATTTACCCTGGCAACAAAATATCACGCCCTATCGAGTATGGGTGTCTGAAATCATGTTGCAACAAACGCAAGTGAATACTGTAATTCCCTACTTTAATCGTTTTATGCAAAAATTTCCGCAAGTTGATGATTTAGCGAAAGCAAAATTAGATGAAGTGCTTCATTTATGGACAGGACTCGGTTACTACGCTCGCGCAAGAAATCTGCATAAAACGGCCAATATAGTTGTTGCTAATTTTAATGGCGAATTTCCAAAAAATGTTGAAGAACTTTCACAATTGCCCGGAATTGGACGATCTACTGCGGGTGCAATCCTTAGCATTTCTCACGATCAATTCGCCCCTATTTTAGATGGTAATGTAAAACGTGTTTTGAGCCGAGTTTTTGCTGTTCCAGGTTGGCCTGGTGATATATCTGTTGCAAAAAAACTCTGGAGTATAGCTGAACACTATACGCCTCAAAATCGTTGTAGGGATTACACCCAAGCTATGATGGATTTAGGCGCCCTACTTTGTACTCGAACAAAACCGTCTTGTACAATTTGCCCTTTGGAAAATTTCTGCCAGGCCTTTGCAACGAAAAACCCTCAAGATTATCCTGGAAAAAAACCACGTAAATCTCTTCCTGTTCGAGTAAAACAATTTTTAATTCTCATACATAATAATAAAGTTCTTTTAGAAAATAGACCTCAGAGCGGAATTTGGGGAGGATTATGGAGCCTACCAGAATGCGAACAAAATACTCAACCTAAAGAATATTGCGAAAGTCTGTACTCTTGCAAAATTAAATCCATTAAAACCTTGCCTGTTACTCGACATACTTTTAGTCACTTTCACCTCGATATTAATCCCGTTATACTGAACGTTCAACGATGGCCATCTCACATTAAGGAGAACGATCCGTACTGCTGGATTGATACAAACGGGACTATTGAATTAGGATTAGCCGCACCCGTTAAACAGTTATTGCAACAACTTACCGATACTATTTCATCACTCTAAGGACGCCTCTATGACACGTAAAATATTTTGTCTGAAATTGCAAAAAGAAGCTCACGGCCTCACTCACCCCCCCTACCCTGGCGATATCGGCCAAGAAATTTATGACCATATCAGCACTGAAGCTTGGCAGCTTTGGCTAGATCATCAAACCATGCTGATCAACGAGAACCGCCTCGTCCTTACTGATACAGCAGCTAAAGAATTTTTAAAAAGTGAAATGGTTAAATTTTTATTCAAGGGTGGATCCGATAAACCAGCGGGCTATGTACCCCCAGATAAATAATAGATGGGGTAGCAGGCCATTAAAGAAAGCACCTCAATAATCCTGGATTCCAACTGCAGAATCTAGGATAATCCCCTCTTAAACTAGAAATCACTTGACTCGCAACTGCAGTCCCGGTTTAATTTACTCGGCGGCCAGATAGCTCAGTCGGTAGAGCAAGGGATTGAAAATCCCTGTGTCGGTGGTTCGATTCCACCTCTGGCCACCACTCTCCTGTAGTCTCCCTACTTTGAGGTTTTAGCATGGTAAAATTCATTGCAGTAATCCTTACGGCATTTTTCTTGCCTGCGATGGCTTACGCCTCAGAGAATACGGATAATTGGTTCGACAATTATCGTACCAATACAAGCAATGCAATTTCCCAAGCACTTGAAAAAAATCTAGGTAAAGATCAATCTTTTGAAAGTGGTGTGAGAGCACTATCAACTGAAGATTATGCGAACGCGTTCAAGTTACTCTTGGAACGAGCAGAAGATGGTTATCCTCCCGCTCAACTTCTCATCGCGCGACTGTATTTTTCTGGCAAAGGTGTCAATAAAGATATTAAACAGGCTTTGCAATGGTACCAAAAAGCTGCGGAGCAGAAACTTGGAGACGCTCAAGTCGATCTTGGTGTCATTTACACACTTGGAAAAAGCGTTGAAAAAGATGAAAAATTAGGCCGAAGCTGGTTTGAAAAAGCAGCCGCTCAAGGACTTCCTGATGCGCAATTTTTTCTCGCTGCATGCTATTACGAAGGTGTAGGCGGTCCTCGCGATGATAAAAAAGCTTTTCAAAATCTTCAAGCAGCAGCTCAGCAAAATTTACCGGTTGCTCAATATTATTTATCGTCTCTTTATTTTCATGGTGAAGGCACCAAAAAAGATGATGAACGCTCATTTTATTGGATGAAAGCTGCGGCAGATAACGATTACACCCCTGCCTTAAATGATCTTGCCATTTACTATGCTCGAGGTACTGGCACGAAAAAAAATGAAGCCAAAGCTTATGAATTGTACAATTATGCGGCGGGTCTTGGTGATAGCGCAGCCATGTATAATGTCGGTTATGTTCTGCTTAAAGGTCAAGGTGTCAAACAAGACCCTACACGAGCAATCAAATGGTTAGAGCTATCCGCTCAAAATCATGTTCCTTGCGCTGCCCTAGACTTAGGCGTCGTTTATACCGAAGGAAAATATGTTAAACAAGATTCGACTGCAGCAAAAGAATGGTTCCGAAATGCGATTAAGTACGCAACTAATTCTGAAACATTTACATTGAATTTACCATTTACTCCCGAATCTTCTAAGATCGGTCCCGTGGCTGATCAATTTGCGGAATTTATGGTTAATAAAACCTTAAATGCTTCTACTCCTCCAACGACCTCTGATGCACAAAAATTAATGCAAGATATTGCAAAACAATTTTCTGATAAGTGTTGGCAGTAATCACGAGGCGTCAGATCTAAGATTTATACATTCATAACCAGGATATTAGCCAATTACTAGCCAGAGAATATAGCAATCTTAGATCTGACCCCTTGCAATGATTTTTTTCAAAATCGATGAATCCGAATCAAATTTAGTACATTCCTTACTCAATTTTTGTCGCCACACTCGTGCTCCATCAACTCCGTGAAATAACCCCACCATGTGACGGGTAATTTGATGTAATCGACCCCCATTTTCTAAATGCTTATCAATATAGGGTAACATTGCTTCTACAATTTGCAGACGAGTTGGTATTGTTGATTTATCAGAATAAAAATCTTGATCGACACGCGATAACAAATAAGGATTATGATACGCAGCACGTCCTAACATAACAGCATCGACGTGCTGCAGATGTTCATCGACTGCTTCCAAAGTTTCAATGCCACCATTAATGACGATCGTAAGATCAGGGAAATCTTTTTTGAGTTTATAAACAACATCATATCTTAAAGGTGGTACTTCACGATTTTGACGTGGGCTCAAACCTTTTAACCACGCTTTGCGTGCATGAATAACAAAGATATTGATCCCACTTTCTATGAGAGTATGAACAAACTCTTTTAGTGCCTCATAAGAATCTTGTTCATCAACTCCAATGCGAGTTTTTATTGTCACAGGAATTTTTACTGCTTCTTTCATCGCTGATAAACATTCTTTTACTAACTCAGGCTCCTTCATCAAGCAAGCACCAAATCGACCAGCTTGAACTCGATCACTCGGGCAACCTACATTTAAATTAATTTCGTCATAACCCCACTGCTCTCCTATTCGAGCACATTCTGCTAATTTAAGTGGGTCACTTCCGCCAATTTGTAACGCAATAGGTTTTTCAATTGGATCGAAGTCTAAAAGTTTTTCTCGATGTCCGTGTATGATGGCATCTTGAGTCACCATTTCTGTGTACAACAATGTATGATGTGTTATTAATCGCGCAAAATAACGATAATGACGGTCAGTACAATCCATCATAGGCGCAATGGAAATAGTACGGTTCAAAAGATTATTGTCCACCATTAATGGCTTCCACATGTTCTATAATTAATTGTACCTGGCGTCTTTCTTGCCATTCATTAATATCGAGTCTATAAGCTACGTGTATTTGATCGCAGTGATGATTTGGCCATTTGGTATTATCAATATTAAAGGCAATAGCATCTATAAAATTATTATCGGTCGTTTTTAGCGTAAATTTAAGATGTTTTTCTTTTAATAGTCGCTGTTGTACCACTTCGAATGCTCCGTCAAAAATAGGTTCAGGGAAACCTTGCCCCCACGGACCCGCGTCACGCAATAATTCAGCTGTACGCAAGTTTAATTGAATGGCAGTTAATTCACCATCTGATAAAATTTGTCCGCATAAATCGGTCTCATTAAGATGTTTTCGCACTTCACTATCGAAAGCTGCTGCAAATGCGGTGAAATTTTCACGAGGAAGTGTCAATCCCGCGGCCATTGCATGGCCACCAAATTTTGTCACTAGTCCAGGGTGCTGACTCGCGATGGCATCTAAAACATCACGGATATGTAGTCCAGTGACAGAGCGCGCAGATCCTTTTATTTCGTCCTTCCCGCTCACTGCAAAGGCAATTACTGGTCTATGATGCATTTCTTTAATTCTAGATGCGAGAATGCCTATCACGCCTTGATGCCAATTTTCGTCAAAAATACACAATCCTACAGGCAAATTCTTTTCCATTTTAATTTGTTTTAAATTTTGAATAGCTTGCTCACGCATATCCCATTCTATTTCTTTTCTTTCTCGATTTAGAGTGTCTAATTCCTGAGCTAAACTTCGTGCCACTAAAATATCAGTAGATAATAAACACGCAATACCTTTTGACATATCGGATAATCGACCCGCAGCATTTAATCGTGGCCCTACAACAAAACCTAAATCACTCGCCGTTAATTTTGCTGGTTTTTTTCCGGCTATTTCTAATAATGCCAAAATTCCAGGACGTGCCATTCCTCCACGGATGCGCGATAGTCCTTGATGAATTAATATTCGATTATTTTGATCTAATGGCACCACATCAGCGACGGTACCTAATGCAACTAAATCCAATAACTCTGCCATATTCGGTTCTGAGATTCCCTCGCGTTCAAACCATTTTTGTTCACGACAATAGCTACGCAGAGCCAACATCACATAAAAAATCACACCGACGCCAGCCAAGGCTTTACTCTGGAAAAGATCATCTCGAAGATTGGGATTCACGATGGCATCAGCATCGGGTAATTGAGCACCGGGTAAATGGTGATCCGTGACTACCACTTGCCATCCTTTCGATTTAGCGCTAGCGACACCTTCGTTACTAGAAATTCCATTATCGACCGTGACTAATACATCAGGATTCTGTTGTGCAGCAAACTCTACTATTTCAGGCGTTAAACCATATCCGTACTCAAACCGATTAGGCACTATATAGGAAACTTTTTGGGCCCCAAAATTTTGCAATGCGGTAACCGCAAGTGCAGTACTCGTTGCACCGTCCGCATCAAAATCGCCTACGATCAAAATATGCTTCTTCTGTTCCAAGGCCTGAAACAACACAGTCACGGCTTGTTCTATGCCGCCTAAATCTTTAAAGGGCAATAATGCTCGTAAATCTCGCTCCAATTCTTGTAGCGATGTAATACCGCGCGTAGCGAATATTTGAGCTAATAGGGGGTCCAAGCCCTCACTCTGAGCTAAAACTCGATTTTTCCTTCTCACTATGACTTTGTTCACGTAACCTCCTAACAGATTAGAGTAACGAATATCCCTCCATTCTTCCACCATAAAGTCTGTGTTATAGTAATCATTTTGATGAGCTATAGGTTTAAATGACATGATTGAAATAAGACAAGACCCATCAGGCGGTACCTACCGCATTCGAGGATATCAAAACAATAAGGTTCAGATTAATGAGTCCTCCTACGAACACAGCCTCATCGTCTGTAGCCACACTTTGATAGAAAACTGGCGCCCACGAAATATCGACGATTTACAACCTTCGGATTGGGAAGCTGTAATAGCCTTACAACCCAAACTCGTTTTACTAGGCACTGGATCAGTGTTACGATTTCCAGCAGATCATATTATGGCGCCGTTGATCGAGAAAAAAATTGGGTATGAAATAATGGATACTGCTGCAGCGTGTCGTACTTTTACAATTCTCATTGCAGAAGATCGAGAAGTTGTTGCAGCTCTAATAACCTGAAAATTCCTTGAGGTACACAATGTCAAATTCTTTAACTATTGTCATGGCTCAATTAAATTTTTTCGTCGGCGATATTGAAGGCAACACTTCAAAAATAATTGCCCATGTTCAACGTGCACGCGATGAACTCAAGGGCGATGTTGTTGTATTTCCAGAATTAGCTATTACTGGCTACCCCCCAGAAGATTTATTATTACGTCCTGGCTTATATTCACGAGTCAATGCAGCTTTACAAAAATTAACAGCTACCGTTAAAGGAATTGATGTTATCGTAGGATTTCCGTGGCGTGATGAAAATAATAATCGCTATAATGCATTGGCCCATATTCAAAATCAAAAAATTATCACACTATATTATAAAAAAGCATTACCTAATTACAGCGTATTCGATGAAGAACGGTATTTTACTGCTGGAGAAAAAGTGGGTATAACCACTATTAAAAATATTCGAGTTGCGTTATCTATCTGTGAAGATCTTTGGGTTCCCGAAGTTATGGCTGCAGCTAAATCAGAAAAAGCACAACTGATGATTTCAATTAATGCTTCACCATTTGATATGCATAAACGCGAAATTCGCGAAGAAACCATGGCTAAACGCGCTCAAGAAGGCAACATGCCAATCATTTATGTCAACACCGTTGGTGGTCAAGATGAATTAGTTTTTGATGGTGGATCAATGGCAATAAATTCCGATGGTAATGTTGAACACCACGCTCCTTTTTATGAAGAAATTTTGGAAGTTGTACAGATTTCAGGTGAACAAACCTTGAAAATTACTTCCGCGCGATTAGCACCACCTATGTCACTTGAGGCCAGAATTTATCACGCACTCGTTTTAGGTGTGCGAGATTATATTATAAAAAATGGATTTGATTCAGTAGTCATAGGATTATCGGGCGGTATTGATTCTGCATTAACTCTAGTTCTAGCAGTTGATGCCATCGGAGCCAATCATGTTGAAGCACTGCTCATGCCTTCACGTTACACGGCTGAAATCAGTATAACGGCTGCCCAAGAGCTCGCCGATATTGTGGGCGTAAAAAATCACATAATTTCAATTGAGCCGATGTTTCAAGCAGCCTTAGAAAGTCTTGCAACACAATTTGCAGGCCTACCACCTGATAGTACTGAAGAAAATATTCAAGCTCGTGTGCGCGGCACTTTACTCATGGCAGTTTCTAACAAGAGTCACGCTATTGTAATTTCAACGGGTAATAAAAGTGAACTATCCGTTGGTTACTGCACACTTTACGGCGATATGGTTGGCGGTTTCGCCGCATTAAAAGATATTCCAAAAACCTGGGTATATCGATTATCACATTACCGAAATTCATTAAGCAAAGTAATTCCACAAATTATCATTGACCGCCCACCTACTGCAGAATTAGCTAAAAATCAATTCGATCAAGATACGTTGCCGCCTTATGATATTCTTGACGAAATTTTAGAATTGTACATCGAGCAAGATGAAACATGGGAAAATATTGTTGCAAAAGGATTTGATAAAGAAACGGTTCTAAAAGTCATTCGCATGATTGATCGTAATGAATATAAACGTCGACAAGCACCTGTAGGTGTTCGGGTAACCCAAAAAGCCTTTGGTCGAGATAGGCGCTACCCTATCACCTCAGGTTTTACGAGAAGTCAGATCTGACCTCTCAAAAGTTCCAATAATTTCAGATAATCTTCAGGGATAGGTGCTTCCCATGACATTTCTTCTTGACTCATCGGATGCGTAAGCGTTAATTGAATAGCGTGTAGAGCTTGTCTTCGAAAATGAAGTAAATATTCACGTAAGTTTTCCGAACAATTTGCAGGAATTTTTAATCGTCCTCCGTAAACAGGATCACCTAAAACTGAATGATGAATATGCGACATATGTACTCGAATTTGATGAGTTCTTCCTGTTTCAAGTTTTACCGCTAATCGAGTAAATTGTAGAAATCGTTCTTTAATTCGATAATGGGTTACAGCCGATTTTCCCGATGCCACAATCGCCATTTTCGTTCTCTGAAGATGATGACGTCCGATGGGCATATCAATAGTTCCACCTGAAATCAATTCGCCTTGTACGACCGTATCGTATTCACGAATAATCGTGCGATTTTGAAGCTGTGTAATCAAGGAAGTATGCGCAGGTAACGTTCGAGCAACCACCATAATTCCCGAAGTATTTTTATCTAAGCGATGAACAATCCCTGCCCGGGGTAATGCTGCTAACTGAGGATCATGATGCAGCAAAGCATTGAGTAAAGTACCTTCCATATTACCTGCTCCGGGATGCACAACCAACCCAACTGGTTTGTTTAGCACGATAATAGCTTCATCTTCGTAAATAATGTCTAAGGCGATAGATTCTGGAAGAAAACGGGTGTCATTGGTCAATTCTGCGTTGATCTCAATTTTCTGTCCTTCAAGCACCTTATCACGCGGCCGCAGTACTTTTCCGTCCACGAGCACGACCTTATCCAATATCCACTGTTTGAAACTCTCTCTGGAATACTCGGGAAATGTCTTAGATAACACCTGATCGAGGCGTTGATCCGACATCTCTGCGGTCACTTCAGTCACTAAATGAATCGTTTTCATACCCACTTTTTCCTTGCCTTGAACTAATATAATCAGTAAGTTACAATATTTTTATGAACAATACCATTCACAATCCACTTCAAGTTTGGAATATCCCACTTTCAGTAGAAGAATCTGCACTAGAGCCTATGCTGAAAATTTTAACAGAAGAAGAGAAAAAAAACGCCGCTCAATTTAAATTCGACAAACATCGCCGTCGATACATTATATCACATGCCGTGATGCGAACTATCCTAGCGGATCAACTCCAAATTCCCATAGAAAAGCTCGTAATTTCTACGCTAGAAAAAGGTAAGCCTTTTATTCCTCATAATACTTTATTTTTTAATCTCTCTCATTCCGAAGATCTGGCTGTACTCGCTGTCTCCTGGCAAGGTAATGTGGGCATCGATGTTGAATATATGAAAAACGATCTTAGCACTCTCGATATCGGACGTCGTTTTTTTCATCCCTTAGAATATGATCAATTGAAAAACGCTTCTCCAGAACAACAACATGAATTTTTTTATCGTTGTTGGACAGGTAAAGAAGCTTTTCTCAAAACAAAAGGCCATGGTGTAGCCAATCATTTGCAATCTTTTGCTTTAGATTTTCAAGACTCTAAAAATACTCATATCATATTTGCATCCGACGAATTAAAAGAATTTAATGACTGGCATGTTTACACGTACAATCCATCTGATCATTTTTTATCTACAATTGTCAGCACAACGCCACAACCCGATATCCTCATTCGAAGTTGGAATTCGTAAACCGAAATACATATCGCATCCAAAGTCGGCGCGAGAATCCGACTGTCTTTCCGGGAATGGCTCGCTCGGGTCCCCCTCGCTGCGCTTTATTTCCCTCCAAGAAAGTTGGATTCTTCGCCTACGCGACTCAGGATAATTTACAATATTGCCTCGAGGTAAACTGAAGATATGTGAGAGCTTCATTTTTCTTAGGAAGTCTCCAGAGCTAAAGAAATAAAAATTTAGCACGGAGTTTAGGAGACTGGGCAAGATCTACCTTTTCAAGATCGTGAGAAACAGGATGTTTCGACCGAAGCCTCCAGGGACGGATTCACGGCGTTCTTGAAAAGGTTGTCTTGCCCAGTCCAACTCCTTAGATTTTCTTAAATTCTTTTCATTAGGCGGAAAGACAGTCGGATTCTCACGCCGACTTGAAGAACGCCTCGCTCTTATCTTTATGTTGCTTTGTGGCGACGCTTTTATTACCCTGTTGAAAATCGAACAACAGGGCTAAACATGCTAAACAACGTATATAAAAAAATCACAATCATACTCGGCATAGTGCCTTGCCTGATACTCTCATCGATCGTCACCGCCACCCCAGAACCGATCGTCATGAGTTATTGGGAAAATTGGGCCACTTACCAACATTTTCCGATGCCCAACAATGCCCATGGCAGTAAAAACGCTGTCTTAAGCGACCAAATCAAAAACATCAACGCACTAGCTTACACCTTCTTAATCGTAGGGAATGACGGCAGCCTACAATTTTCAGATACTTGGAGTGACCTTGACCCCAACAGCGAGCAAGACAAAAATTTCTGTCGTGCCTCACCATCAAGCTGCATCGACTTTCCGCAGAAAGCTGGGCTGGGAAATTTTAACGCCTTCACAAAAACAGGCATAAAACATCACTTCATCTCTGTTGGGGGTGCTGGTCAGGATAGAGCTTTTGAGAAGGCGTTAGAGCACCCTGAAAAATTTGTCGCCTCACTCAAGGCCTTGGTTGAAATTTACCCTATTGATGCGGTAGACATTGATTATGAGCCTGAAAAAGGTGTGCCACCTGCTTACGTTAAACGCTTCATAGCATTGACCGATCAAATCAAAGCGGCACTGCCATCCATTACTTTGTCATATGCAATTATCGCCAACAAACGTAATATTGAAAAATTTGGTTCCGAGAACTGGAAAAAATTAGGGATCAACCTGAACTACATCAGCATCATGGGCTATGATATGCATGGCGCCTTCGAGCGCGACAACCCCCACACTGCACTACACTCGGCTTTGATGACACAGGATGAGGGGCATAGTATCGAAAGCACCCTCCAGGCATTGAATAAAGTCGGTATTAGCAATGACAAAATTATTTTGGGTATGCCACTCTATGGCCGCGCGGTGGGCGGAGTAACCAGCGATGGTATTGGTCAGGTCTTCACACAAGGAGTGAAAGGCGATATGGATCCTGACAACTGCAGCATCCAACTCAATGCAACAAATCTTTGTGGCGGCAACTTTCAATACAAAACATTAGTCAATCAATCCTATACGCCTATACCTGTCACTATAGGTCACCAAATTACTGGTGCGTATGCCTACAATGCCAATACAAAAGTATTTGTTTCGTTCGACAGCCCCGAATCTGCTGCTGCGAAAGCACAATATGCTATAGACAATCAGTTAGCCGGTGTGATGTTTTGGGCATTACGATTCGACAAACCAGTCAATGATCCACAATCCATACTCGCAGCAGTAACAAAAGTATACGGACAACACAATCTCAGCAGTTAAAGCTTGCCTCATAAGATTATTTCAACATAAACTAGCCCACTGAGGAGCATACGGAGCATGCGAATTAATGAAAAAAACCAATCTGAAGCCCATTTTTTACGATATCAGTAAAAAACGTTGGCCACGCGTAAAATACGGATCAATTGCTGTTTTGCTTTCCCTATTCCTTTTTTTCAGCGCATTTATAGTCTCGCTTTTAATAGACGGATATTCAAACAGGGCTCCAATATTTCCAGCACTTCACCCATTGCATGCTTTTGAGCCAGAAAGAATCGCCCCCACAAACACAATAAGCTCTGAATTGGAAGAACCTCTTCCTCCCTTCTCACCAAGCGATACTACCGATGTGTCGAGCTTAATTGAGCAAAATCTATTAGAGCATCATACGAAAAAAATGGCCTTCCTCCCCCATCATGATACTGCCTCTATGAATTCATTTAGACAAAACCTCTCTAAATTAGATACCATTTTTGTAGGCGGAGCTCATCTAAAAACAGCTGCTGGCGACATTATCGATGAAGAGCCTTACACACTTCGTGATATCGCCAATGAAATACATCGGAAACAACCGGAAGTTAAAGCTATTTTAGTATTAGACAATACCTGGTTCGATAAGACATCGGATTTTTTATCTAATCCATCATCACGTCAAAATGCGATTCAATACGAATTGGCATTTTTAAAACAACATCATTTTGACGGAATTCACATTAATTTTGAAAATCTTACAACACAAAATCGCGATGACTTAAATCAGTTTATGGAAGAATTATCTAACGAATGTCATGCCCACAATTTTTCTGTATCAATCAATGTCGATGGGGAAAATCCAGCGTATGATTATAAATGCATCGCTAACAATGTCGATTTTGAAGTGCTATTAGCATTTAATGAACATTCCACTCACGACGCTGCAGGTCCACTCGCAAGTTTACCTTGGTTCCGAAAAAATTTAAAATCAACACTGGAAGAAATCTCGCCCGAAAAATTAGTGCTGGGATTGGCTAACTATGGATTTGACTGGAAAGAAAATGAAAATGTCGGACAACCCCTAACTTTTCCTCAAGCTATGATGTTGGCCAAATCAACGAACGCAAAAATTACTCTAGACCCACAATCGGGAAATCCTTTTTTTAATTATAAAGATGATGAAGATACGTTGCATACTGTGTGGTTCCTTGACGCCGTGACACTGTTTAATCAATCCGCTTTGGCCGAAACAAAACACCTTCATGGACTCGCCTTGTGGCAGCTAGGGTCCGAAGATCCCAGCTCATGGCTCACCTATAATCAGAACGACCATAATAAAAATACCGCCCTTAAGCTCGAAAAAATTAATACAAAAAAATCGTTAAGTTCATCTGGAAATACAGAAAGTGATGTTTTTGCCATCACTGAAAAACCACAAATGGGTGAAAGAGAAATCGATTTTGACGAAGCATCAGGACTAATTCGAGCGGAACATTATAAAAAGTTTCCAACATCTTATAATATTCATGGTTATGCATCGTTAAATAGAAAAAAAATTGCACTAATATTTGACGATGGCCCCGATCCAAAATATACCCTCCAAATATTAAATACGCTAAAAGCGACACATACCCCTGCAACATTTTTCGTCATAGGTAGGAATGCATTAAAATACCCACAAATTATGAAACGTGAAATTGCTGAAGGTCATGATATCGGTAATCACACTTACACACACCCTAATATTGCTCAAATCAGCAAGTTAGAACTTTCTATGGAATTGGCAAGTACAAAACGCTTATTGGAAAGTAGTACGGGTAGAAGCACGTTACTTTTCAGAGCTCCCTATGGTGTTGACAGCCCACCAAAAAATTTAGAAGAGGCCAAGCGTATTTCTGCAATAACAAACATGGGCTATTATACAGTTCGAACGAGCGTTGATTCTGAAGATTGGAAAAAGCCCGGCGCAGACATCATCGCCAACACTGTGATTAAAAAAGTACGTGAGAGCGAAGGTGGCGTAATAGCCTTTCATGATGGCGGCGGTATGCGACAACAAACCGTTAATGCACTACCAAAAATTATTTCAACGCTCACGGAGGAAGGTTATCAATTTGCCTCCATTTCACAGCTAATGAATCTCAACCAAGACATTCTAATGCCAATACAAACGTCTTCTTGGCATTTATTACTCAGTCAGATCAATTTTAAAGTTCTACATATTAGCAGTTATTTTTTCCCGGTCATTTATTTCCTAGGGATTGTCATCGTGATGCTGCGACTTTTTGTATTAACCTCTTTGAGTCTATACCAAAAAATACGTACAAAATTCACAAAAGAAATTTTGGCTGACAATGATAAATTCTCTTTAGCCGTTATTGTTCCGGGATACAATGAATCAGCCAATATCGTTAAAACAATTCAATCATTACTCTCTGCAAAACGTCCAAAACAATTTGAGATTATCGTAGTCAATGACGGCTCAACAGATAATACTTTGCAAATTTTGAAAGAGAATTTTAGCGACCACCCCCTCATTAAAATTTTATCTCAGAGGAATTCAGGTAAAGGCATCGCATTAAATTATGGGCTTAGTAAAACTACAGCTGACTTAGTCACTATTATCGATGCAGACACTATAATAAAACCTGACACACTCATACGTTTAATGTATCCGCTGCACAATCCCAAGGTCGGTGCCGTGGCAGGTACAGTCAAAGTCGCCAATCAATCAACGATTATGGCCAAATGGCAAATTTTGGAATATGCCACAGGTCAGAGTTTAGATAGACGTGCGCTCAGTGTATTAGATGCTGTGGTAGTCGTACCTGGTGCTTTAGGATGTTGGCGCAGAAAAGCATTGCTTGAGGCCGGTGGGTTTACCACAGACACTTTGGCTGAAGATGCCGACATGACACTAAAAATTAAAAAACTAGGATATCGTATTGCTGTTGCTGAGGGAGCTAATGCGTATACTGAAGTACCAGAAACAGTGAAAATATTTTTACGCCAACGTTTTCGTTGGATGTATGGCACATATCAAGTCATTTGGAAACATAAAGGCGTATTTTTTAGACCTCGTTTCGGCACTTTAGGATTCATCGCTTTACCGAATTTGTTTTTAGTGCATGTCATTTTACCTCTCATTGCTCCTTTAACAGATTTAGGTCTTATAGTGACATTACTATTCTTTGGCTTAAAAGCTTGTTTAGGTCATGGCATAACCGGAGATGATATACACTATTTAAAATCAATAGGAATATATTACAGCTTATTTACAGGGATGGATCTTTTAACCACATTACTAGCCTTTCTCTTAGAAGGTAAAGAGAAAAAGCGCAATTTATTCTGGTTAATTCCACAGCGTTTTTTTTATAAACAGTTAATTTACATTATGGCTTATCGTAGTAGTGTTGCAGTTTTGCATGGCAGAGAAGTATGGTGGGGAAGAATGACTCGAAAGCAAACAGTAGGAATGGAACAGTGTATCGAATACGATTAATCATAGGTCTTATGCTATTCAGCAGTGTGAGCTTTGCCAACACGACCACTTTTGTCGAGTACTTTCGCAAACAAGGATCTCTTGCAATGCAAGCGGGCAACGCCTCAGCTATAGAACAGCATTACAAACATATTTTAAAATCAAACCCCAATGATGAAGAAGCTGCTTATAATGTTGCCTTGGCTCAATCTTGGCAACCTAGCAAAATGGACATTGCATCTTCAAATTTTGAAATATTTATTAAAAAATATCCTGCTCATAAAGAAGCTTGGATTGCTTATTCCAATCTTGAAAGCTGGAAGAAAAATTATTGCAAAGCATTCGCTCTCTTAGAAAATTACAAAACCCATTTTGGAGAATCAAAAGAATATTTAATTGCGCACGCTCGATTATTGACATCAATCGGTCATTGCAATCAAGCATTAGCTATCGTGACTCCTCTACTACACGACAGTCCTAACGATAATGAATTAGTGTATACCCATACCAATGCATTATATAAAGCCAACCGATTTAATGAAGCAAGAACCGAATTACAGAAATTAAAAAAAATTCAACCTAATAATAATGATACCAAAGAATTAGAAAAAACCTTTCAAAAACTTGTTGAATCCCTACTCTCAGGCGGCATCTATTATTACCATGATAGTCAAACGATCAACAACTATACAATTCCGATTTCTTTTGATTGGGCTTTCAATGATAACACTCATTTTATTTTCCAAGGAATACATGAAGTACTAACAGCAGGAAAAAAATCGGGATCAACCACGATTAAAGGAGAAACTTCTATCTACGACAACAGCATTATGGCTGGGGTTAATTGGCGTGTAGTACCCACCATTTCCATTCTGGGCATGATCGGTGATTTAAAAATCGAGAACTTATCCAGTAAATTTATCTATTTGATCGGTGCTCATTTTAGCGCAGAAACGGCTAACATTGATCTCGTGCATTTACACAATCTATATAGGCCGTATTTTTATCCCACTTCGCCTAGAGCAGTTTCGTTGGGGATAGTTGAAGATTTAAATAATCTGAAACTTTCTTTTCAACCCTTCTTACAAACAAATATTAATATGCTCGTAGGTTATTCTACCCTATCCGATGGCAATCATTATACGCATATGGATTTCACACCAACACGGCAAATTGCCCTCAACTCTAAGTTAGATTTGAATCTGGGTGCAGATCTGGAATTATTATCGTTCAGAAAACAGTTGCATAATGGCTATTATAATCCACACTTCCATCAAAATTATTTAGCCACCGCAGGTTTAAATTACAATCCAATCTCTCATTTTAGTTGTGGTATTTCCCTGGGTGCAGGCTCACACAAAGATCAATCTACCGAAGGATTTCGAGGCGCTGCTCATACCTATGCCAGCGCAGTCTATAGTTATTCAAGTTGGGAATTTGCAGCCAGCTACGACTATACCTATCAAGGAGCTGCGCCACATTTGCAAGCTTATCAAGGCTCTTCTTTGGAAGCCCGCGTAAGCACGCATTTCTAATTCGTTGCGTTCTTAAAGTCGGCGTTACAATCCGACTGTCTTTTCACCAAAATCAAAAAATTCGAAGGAGTTGGACTGGGCAAGACGACCTTTTCAAGACCGCCGTAAATACATCCATGTAGGCTTCGTTCGGACATCCATGTCCTCAACGATCTTGAAAAAGTAGATCTTGCCCAGTCTTCTCAACTCCGTGCTAAATTCTTATTTGGCTGACTCTGAAAAGTTTTCTTAAAAAAAACGAACGAACTCCATTAACTTTTCTGGTGGCAATAGTATTTAATTATCCTGAGTCGCGTAGGCGAAGAATCCGACTGTCTTTCCGGGAATGGCTCGCTCGGGTCCCCCTCGCCGCGCTTTATTTTTCTCCAAGAATGTCGGACTCTTCGCCTAGATATCACAAGATAGTTAAATTTTGGTTACGCATGCAAAGAAACTTGTTTCAAGGATGCTTCACATCAAGCTATAACACAAATGACAAAATTACTAAAATCTAGCAATGTTTACTGTCCTGCGAAAGGGGCACTAAGACAAACCGAATTCATGCGTTACCTAATGTGAACAAATTCCTTGTTGCATACAATTTCGTTGTTTTATATTGATTTTATTACCATATTGTGATAAGATTCCTATCCGGTAACTGTGATTTAAGAGAAGAATTATGCAAGATTTCCCAGAAGATGTCATGACGTTAATTGCAGACCAATTATCACTCCAAGACGTGAAGCATGCGCGTGGGACATCAGCTTTTTTTGCACGTAATTTCTTTCAGAGCTATCTAAAAAAAACACTGCTGTTTATTCAGCAAAAAACTGTGCAGCAAGTAGCACAAGGGAATGGTTTTGAACTCATTCTACTGAAAGATGGGTCAGTATACAGTCGAGGGAAAAATGAATATGGAGCCTTAGGCCACGGAGAAGTACTTGAAGTTAAAAACTTTACACAAATCAAAGGGCTTCCGCGAATAATTCAAACTCTCGCAAACGTTGACTCCGCTTACTATCTTTCGGACTCAGGCAATGTTTATATAACGGGTCAAGATCGTCTACACTTAATAACCGGTCAACATAGAGTTGATTTACTTGACAATGCAAAGAAAGTTTATTGCCGCACTCCATATATAGTGCCAAAACTGAATAAAATTATCACAATGAGCACCAGTACGAAAACCAGTTTTTTTGTTAGTGAATCTGGGAAAGTATTCGGCTGTGGGACGAATGATTCTGGTCAAGTGCTGCCCGGATGTCGGGGCGTAATGCAAGAGCTTGTGGAAATTCCCCATGTGAAAAATGCAAAAAATGTGGTTGCAAGTTCATTCCACACGATCATCCAGTGCGATGATTATTTCAATTCATTTGGAGAGAATGGTTCTGGTCAACTATGTTTGGGACACTGCCTAGGGATTCCAAGTATACATTCCTTTAAATTAGATTTTAAACCAGAAAATATTCGTGTCACAACAGATGCTACATATTTCCTAAGAAATTGTGATCAACTATATCTCTGTGGTAAAGTCGCTAAGAATGGCAATAATTCAACAAAACGATACAAAAAAGTAGAATGTGTTGGTGCAGCAAAAGATTGGCCAAATTTTATATCCCTGTTGAAAACACCTGAAGTTGACGTTCCACATGCATCATTAATTCCTGAAATTGAAAAGCTATGTAACCACTCTATAACTGCGAGTAAACAACCGAAAGTTTTACCTCTTGAGTTAATTACAAAACTAAACCAATTTTCACAATTGCTTAAAACGACGATAACAGACACAGGCAAAATAACACATAACAAAGATGATTGCGCCTCAAGAGTTTGTGTTAGTAACTGATGATATCTTAATTATAATTTTGAATCATTCTAATTTTTTAACAGTCCCTTCTTTTGTTTCCCCAGTTGTTCTTCGAATATACTTGTCACAATCCCCCTGCCGCTGCAGTTTCACTTCACTGTCGATCAGAAATTCTTTATTCTCTTTAAAGTCTTCCATACTTTTAAATTCACGTGCATTATGGCTCACTCTCTGAATATTCAATGGGTCAAACCTATCTTCGCAATAGGGTCTTACGCCAGTTGTCATATACTCTTCTGCAGTATGAAATGGTTCGAGTCTAATAGGAATTGGGGTCTCAGGATGATAGTTTGTTCCCCCTAGGAACGACCACATATGGCCGAGTTCATGCATGACTGTGACATAATTCTCGCTTAAATAATATAAATGCTTGCCTTCTGTGTCCGCAGTATCTAAAAATACAATATTTTGCGCTGGAATATACTGCAGAATGACACATGCAAGTGCACCTGGTTTCCCATATATTGTTTCATCAAGCAAGTATCTAACGTACTCTCTTGGGGATTGATCTGCTACTTTGCTATCATCTAAATTTGCAGTTGCCATTGCTTCACTGTCTTGCCGATTATCTTTGATTTTAATCGTAGCTAAGTTACTCGTTCCAGGAACAACCTGGACATCAACTTTACATACTCTAGCTGAAATAATAGTTTGATCAAGTAGTGAACGACCTTTTTGGTTATGATACCCCCGGAATAGATCTCCCAAAACGTAAGATCTCGCTGGTTCATCAAGAAAATTACTACTGAATTTTTCAAGAACTTTGTCAAAGTTTTTCGCAACCTGCACGGGATCTTGAACCTTCTGCATTTCCCAATAGTGTATTTTCTCAGGCAGTTCTAGTTTTAGATAAATAGACGAAATTTCATAAAAATTTCTTTGGATATGATGATAACATTCCAGCATCTCTATTATTTTTTCCCAGTGGGATTCTTGTTCATTTGACTTATCTGCAACTAACGCCCCTTCTTCTTTTTTATAGACTTTACCATCAATAGAAGTAAAATGATTAGCAAAGGTATTTAATGTGCTGTTTATCAGTTGACGAACCTCGTTCGAATTTTCCGATAATAGCTTAAAATTTGTCGCAAGAACATTCACAAGTTCTGAGGCCTGCTTTTCCTTCTTCTCAAACACATTCTCACAAAGGATGTGTAATTCATTGCTCTGATCAGTTAATGCGGATCTCAAACTGGAGATGTTTGGTGGGAATTCTCGTCCAAGAAACGACCTTCTCATTTTAGAATCTCCAACTTAATTAATGAGTACTCAATAAGAGTAATCAATCAATAATGTTATACATTGAGTATAGCATATTTTACATATACCCCTATTTCTTTAATATGTTTCCTAGGACTATTAATACAAATATATTCAGGTTAAAACGAAAATGAAATATCTTTACGATCACTGTGACAGTTGAAATTTATTGGAATAATCGGATTAGAGCGTGAGAATCCGACTGTCTTTCCGAAAATGGCCTATATCCTTGCGCTGGTCCCCCTCGCTGCGCTTTATTTCCCTCCAAGAAAGTCGGATTCTTCGCCTACGCGACTCAGGATAACTAATTGCTTCCGCCAAAGTAAAACCAACCTAGAATCTATCGCCATGCAGAATTATATTTTGTTCTAGGAAAAGCCCTTGAAAAGGTTTATTCTTCACTCAAATTATCATTATATATAGATTTTATGATAATTTGAGTGTATAATATACTTATAGGAGGTGTTTTATGCACACAAAATATAATCTATCTAAAACTCTAGGGCCATTAGCTGCCCGATTACTTGTGACACTATACAGTCACAATCGCCCGGTATTTCATTTTAGGGAAGCGGAAGAAATTTTAACTAACCGCGCACCCGCCTCTAAGGCGCTGTCTCAGTTAATACGTCATGGTGTAGTGACACGACTAAAACCAGGTATATTTCGTATCGTCCCATTCGAGTTAGGTTTTGAGAGCGAGTATCTTGGCAATCCTTATGTTGTTGGGCGCGAATTAGTATCGGCTGGCCATAAAAAATCTGAAGCCACTTATTATCTCTCATATGGTTCAGCGTTCGATCTGCATCAAATGGTTACTCAACCACAATTTGTGATTTATGTAAGCTCACCTAAAATGATTCCTTCTCGCACTATACAAGGGACTGAATTTCGCTTTGTGCGTTGCAAAGAAAAAGATGTTTTTGGAATTGCAGAAATGTGGATTGACAAAAACGAGAAAGTTCGCGTGAGCGATTTAGAGCGTACCCTAATAGATGGTCTAAAAGAACCTAGCTATTGTGGTGGTTTTTCTGAAGTAGCAAAAGCTTTTTTGATCAAACGTCAAGCCATTGATCCACAAAAGCTAATCGATTATGCCATGAAGCTGGGAGTGGGAGCGGTTATCAGAAGGCTTGGATTTCTCATGGAGCTTTACAAAATCGGTTCACGAATTCATTGGGAATTTCTGCAAACAAAACTTACCAACACTTATCAATTGCTAGACCCAGAACTTCCTCCACAAGGCCCTTATATTGCAAAATGGCGATTAAAGGTGAATATTACCCAAGAAGAACTACTAACAATAGGAGAAACTTAATCATGATACCTCAAAGTCAAATTTCGAAATTATCTAATCGTTTATTGAAAGAAAATGGTGATAGACGCATACCAGAGGATGTTTTGGAGCGTGATTATTGTATTGCTTGGCTTCTAGTTGGACTGTCGCGAGTTCCGCTCAAAAATAAAATTATTTTTAAAGGAGGAACGGCTTTGCGGCGATGCCATTTTTCTGAGTATCGATTTTCAGAAGATCTCGATTTTACACTATTACAGCCTCTATCTTTTGATGAGATAAATAAAGAGCTCGAATTGATTTACAAGGAAGTTAAAAATTCATCAAACATAAGATTCCAATTTTCTCGTCTTGACTCAACAACTCACAGAAACAGCCATACATTTTTACCTTACGTATGAAGGACCTCTTCCTGTAACATCTACTCCAAAAGAAATAAAAGTAGATATCACAATAAATGAAATAGTTTATTATTCACCAGAGGAGCTTGCTGTAATTAAAACTTGTGATGAATTTTCAGATCTTCCAGAGCATGAGAAAATACTAGTCTATTCGCTTAGTGAAATAGCCTCTGAAAAAACAGTAGCATTGCTTGACCGAGCGAGAACAGAACCGCGTGATCTATATGATCTTTGGTATCTCACTGTACACAGTGGATCAGTGAAACTTATTGATTGCTTAGAAGCAATTAATGCGAAACTTACCCATCGTGGCAAGACAATAGATGAAGTCAGCAGTGAATTTCATGTAAAAGAAGCTCGCCTCAAAAAAACTTGGACAACTCGACTATCTCCGCAAATGGCAACGCTGCCAGAGTTTGATGATATATACAGAGCAGTGAAGAGGGTGCTACGGCAAGCAGAGATTACGTGAGTCGAACTGAACATATTAGCGACTATAAGCCATTTAATCTTGGGGTGGTCAGGGTCAGCGGTTAGGCTCATTTGCTATTATCGTAGTCACAATTTCATATGATTTATAGGCTAATACAGACCAGGCCCTGTAAGCAACAGATTAACTATACACCAAGCAAAGATCTGACCCCTAACCTTTTTTAAATTTAATTGCTACAATATATATTATTATATTTAAGCTTCTCTATATGAAGGAGTGACCATGGAAGGGGAAATACTAGTTAAACTGAATCGTCTAGGATGGCCAATAACACAAGACCAGGTTGATGGCATTCTAAATCCAATTACTGAAAAAGATAAAGAAGCACTAAAATGGGTAAGACATTTTTTTAAATTAGAAGATAGGCATCTTTATCGCGATTTATTGGCGAGATATGCTAAAGCTTGTGACCACATGTTCAGCATCAGTGTGGGTACAATTAATAACGAAATTGATGATAAGTTGATACAAAGCATTGTAAGCGCTAAAAAATGCTATTCTTACAATGAAGTAATTGCTTGCATTCAAATGTGTGCATTATTTTCTGAAATGTTTTGCCAATTTTTGAGCATAGTGAATAAAGAAAAATTAACACCTCTATTAACTGAAAATAAACACAATGCGACATGTAAAAAAATAAAAAAAAATAATGAAAATTTTAAAGATATACTTGATAAATTAAATCAGCGAGATAGGATAAAGCACTTGAAATTAGCTGGCGTAATAAACGATAAAGAAGATAAATTTTTAACCTATGCTCATGAAGCTAGAATAAAATATTACCATAAGTGGACATCTTCCTTGGATGACGCAGATGAAATTGCATTACAATGCCTGGAAAGAATATCTAAATTGGCAAATAATCATCTTGATCTCTTAGATAATACAGAAAATATCAAAAAAATAAAGATTTATTTCAAAAATTCTTAAACAGCAAGTGTAATGTGAGCTCAATTAAAAGTGTGTGGTTTAAGTTTGATGTGAGAATTACCCGGTTTTTTAGTCACTCACTGTAGGTCAGGGTCAGATATTTGAATGGCTCATTTATAATGAGTTATAGTTTATTATAACAAATGCCCTCTATAATGGTTATTTTGCACTCAAATTATCACATCCTGTAGATGTTATGATATTATTAGAGTGTTCAGATCAGTGCCTCTAATAATTCCAACAAACGATGTGCGCTATCTTTATGGTTTCAACATGATGACGGGTATTTTTTCATCTTCACTTAAAGCTGCATTTTGAATGATTGCTGTAGAGCTCGCTTCAACTCCTAAAATGACTGGGTTGGGTCCGTACACTCCACGTCTCATTAAAATTCCATCGAGCATATAGCTCGAAAGAATTCTTTGTATCATTTTTTCTTTCCATTCTGTCGGTACGTCAGGATGATACATCTCATCCACATGAAGGTGTTCATTTCTTTCTTGTTCAATCGTTTCTTGAATATATTTTGCATAAGTTTCGTATTGTTCATCGCAAATCTTTTCTAATTCTGCAATGGCGTTATATTTTTCCCAGATTGCTTTATTTGATAAAATTTCAAAATTGTCAAGTTTGGGCACTTCGGGGGCTTGGGGATATATACTTGAGCAAGCATAAACATCACTGTCTCCCATAAGAAACTTAACACATGAGTTACTTAATATAACTGAGCCACCGTTATTCCAAAAATTTCTAACACGATCTATTTTGGACTGCGAACCTTTCGTAATGCCTTGTCGATATCCAGTAGTAATTCCGATAACTTCACCTTGTTCATCTCGAACTGCAGAATAGGGTTTGTAGCGGAAAGGACACAGAAAAGGAAGTAAAGTAAACCCATCTTCTGGAACTTTGTCATGGATAAAGTGATTCACGTCTTGAACAAAATCAAGATCCTGAAGAAGTTCTCTGAAGGATTTTTTTGATTGCATAATTTTCGACTAATTGACGATATTTGAAGATTTTACCATAGAACCAACTTTTAATAAAAGCCAAAAGGGGCAAATATTGACCCCTGAACTTCTTACCGACTTTTTAGTCTAATTTCTAAATCGTAGGTATGTTCCTTGTTATTATCAAAATCTTCAGGGTTGATTCCATAACGACATTTCCAAAAAGAACCATGATATTCTGCTACTCGATTCTCATTGGTTAGAGAGTCAAAATAATTTGTAAATAAATTCCAAGCTTCGTCTAAGCTACTAACATGGCGCACAGTAAATTCAAAAACCCATTTTTCATTTGTGTTAAAACTATCAGTGACTTCTATACTTCCATAACAGTAATTAATACCTCCCATAGCACCCCAGTTTTTACAATCGTAATTCATCAGACTCTTATTGTATAATCGATGCCTCAAATCTGCTGCGGTCGGACAATAATGTTGACCGGCTTGTGCTAGTGTCGCAAAACTCAGACAAAGCAATAAGAAGAGACCAAGCATTTTTGTTTGTAATTTCATAAGAATTCTCTCTTATTGTTTAAATCACGTTAGGTTAGCATCATTAATATCATATGTCAATAAAAATATGTGCGATCTGTAGCTTATTTTAAGAAAACGAGCAAATCCATTAGCTTTACTTGTGGCAATAAAATGTAATTATCCTGAGTCGCGTAGGCGAAGAATCCGACTTTCTTGAAGGCAAATAAAGCGCAGCGAGGGGGACCCGAGCGAGCCATTGCCGGAAAGACAGTCGGATTGTAACGCCGACTTTAAGAACCCAGCGAATTTGTACAAAAAGCAACGTGTTCTTGAAAAGGTCGTCTTGCCCAGTCCAACTCCTCATCCTCTATCCTCTTAAATATTCTCTTACATAAAATAGCCTTCAATATCCTGACAATTTCAGTTATTATCAACGTTGCGAAGGAAGGCTACAATCATGAACCAGGATCAGCCATTGATAAGTGCCCTCGCATTGGATAAAAGTGATAGTTTTAAAAACCTTCTAGGTGACGATTATGAAAAAGTTTATATTTTTACTGCTTAGTATTACGTTTGTTATCGTAGGTTGCTCAAGCACACCTAAAGGCATAGAAGCCTTTAAAGACAAATCCGCACAAGCCATCTATGCTGAAGGGGAAAAAGACCTTCAGAAAAAAAACTACAAATCAGCCGCTGCCCACTTTGAAGCCCTCGACGCTCTTTATCCCTTCAGTAAATACGCAGAAAACTCACAACTACACATCGTCTATGCATATTACGCTTCTGGAGACCTACCCTCAGCTATAGCCGCAGCAGACCGTTACATCCATCTATACCCGCGAAGCGAACGTGTAGACTACGCCTATTACCTCAAAGGCATCATGAAAATGGAACGCGACAAATCCTGGATCTACAGCACATTCCCACTTGATCCTGCAACTCGTGATCTGGCCAGCATTCGTGAAGCATTCCAAGACTTTAACGACCTCACTCGTTACTACCCTCGTAGTGAATACGCCTCAGACGCACGTAAACGAATGCTGTATATTCGCGACTTACTCGCAAAATACGAACTTGACGTCGCACGATTCTACTATGATCGCAAAGCATATGTTGCGGCAGCTAATCGAGCCAGTACAGTGGTTCAGCATTACCAAGGTACATCGCAAGTTCGACCCGCCTTAGAATTAATGGTGAATTCTTATGAGAAAATGGGCAAAACGGATCTTGCTCAACAAACTCGTAACGTATTGCAATATAATAACCAAAAAAAAGCATAGCAATTAACTGAGTGAGATATCACTAGGATTGGAAGTGAAAAAAGAGAGCTTGCCAACATTTAAATTACTGTCACAGGTATTTCTGTTTCTATTGATATTTATTTTACCCACGCAATCTACTTTTGCAGTAGTCACTCTAAATTTTCGTATTATCGGAATATCAGGCGAACCTGAAGCTAACGCGAAAAAACGCTTAACTGGAAAACTTGCTCTCATCAAACCAGATCTTGATCGAGATCAAATGCAGGCCTTTTATCATCAAGCTGAAAATGAAATTAAATTAGCTGTAGCGCCCTACGGTTATTTTAAAGCCAAAGTGACCTCTGATTTACGCTCTGTAGGCAATGATCGTTGGTTTGCTGTTTTTAGAGTACAACCTGGCCCTCAAATTACACTTAGACATCTGACCGTTACCGTTTCAGGAGCTGGCCAAAATGATCCCTCATTTAAAAACGCATTGAATAATTTTCCTCTAAAACAAGGCACCCTTTTTAGTGTTAAAAATTATGGCGCTGCAAAAGATTTACTCATAAACTTAGCCGCTCAACGAGGATACTTCAACGCCGAAATGACTGAAAGTAAATTACTAATCGATCAAAACCCATACGGTGCAGATGTAAAGATGACATTTAAAACAGGCCCTCGCTTTTTATTTGGTCCTGTGACGTTTACCTATACCTCTGAACCTAAAAAACCTCTTTCAAAAGCCTTTCTGCGTCGATATATTCCTTTTAAAAATGGTGAAGTATACGACAATGAACTTATAAATAAATTTCAAGCCAATTTGACGAGCAGTTTGTATTTCCAAACCGTCACAATCACGCCACTCAATGAACATCCCAGCGGACTCATAGTACCCATCACTGTAAAACTAACTGCACGACAATCCCAACAGTATAATTTTGGACTCGGATTTGGAACTGATACTGGCATTCGAGGACTAAGCGATATTAATTTAAAACCGTTGAATTCTTCTGGGCATTATGTCAGTTTCAATGGTAAAGCCTCAGGAAAAAATCTAGACAATTCTTCTGAATTTAAAGTGAGTTATAACATCCCCGGTCATAACCCCAACACCGATTTATATAAATTAACCGCTGAGGCATTTCACAGTGAAGATTCTGAAATTGGCAAAACAAACAACTTAAAAATGAATGCTGGCTATACCAATTTAGTATGGACATGGGAACAAACACTTGGAGTAACATTACTCTTGGAACGCTCACAGCCCAATGATAATCCTCCTAAGACGACCACATTTTTGATTCCTAATGGACGCTGGATGAAATTAAACAGCGATGACGCTGTTGCTCCCACTCAAGGATATCGTATTAATTTAAGCTTACGTGGCGCATCGAAAGCCACGGTTGGATCGATAGACTTTTTCCAAGCTTTTCTTCAAGCAAAATGGTTACATACTTATAACGATTCTTTCAAAATAATCGCTCGCGGTGAGATAGGATTTTTAGTAACTGACAAACCTGACGTGATTCCAATTTCACTTCGTTACTATGCGGGTGGTTCGCAATCCGTTCGTGGGTATCATTTGAACGAAATAGGAAAAAATGAGGCCGGAAGAACACTCTCCGTTGGCAGCATAGAATTTCAACAAAAAATCTATAATAACTTTTACTTAGCAGCATTTTTTGATGCTGGTGAAGTTGGGTCAAATGTTTTTAAAGACTATCGCCGCGGTGTCGGAGGCGGAATAGTGTGGCACTCACCAGTAGGCGCACTTGCTTTAACAGTCGCGAACGCTTTAGACAATCCTGACCATCCTACATTAGTGCAATTTAGTATGGGTCCTGAATTATGAAAAAAGCGCTCAAGTATGGAATTTCAGGTTTATTTTTAATTACTACACTGATCTTTATTGCTGTGTACATCCTCATCAGCTCAGAAAACTTTACCCGATGGTTAGTAAATAATGCAGCTCACTCTATTCCAGGAAAATTACATTATGCAAAGCTGAAAGGACAATTAAATCGTACCATAATTTTAACTAACGTGATTTATGAAGATAACGATAAAAGTTTTGTTCTGTCCTCCGATAAAATGACGGCATGTTGGAATCTAAAAGCTTTGCTTCGGGGGAAATTATCACTGCGCGATATTAATATCGATACCTTGAAAATCAAATTAAATCATGCGAATTCCAATAAACCGATAAATAAGACTTCATTGGCACTTCCTGGATACAAAATACACATTAAAAATTCTGAAATTAACCACCTAACACTTGAGAGCTCTGCATACGGCACGCCTATTATACTGGAAAACATTCGCTTTAATGCCAAAATCTATCCCGAATTGCTGAGTATCCAATTGATTACGCGCATGACCAGCCCCACTCCAATGCATGTACGCTTAGAAACTTCTGGGAAACCGATTAATTACTTATTCACTGTTGTTGTTGATCAAGAAACGAATCATTGGTCATTGCAGGGAGAAGGTGACACACATCAATTAAAGTTCCATACGATGGAAAATAAAATTCTTGGCGGTACTTTTAAACTACTAGGCCAATTAAACTTTGGAGAAAAACTAAATTGGTTTGCTGACATGGAGATTAAAGAGATCAACCCAGAACCATTTTTTCCTCTCTGGCCAGGAAAAATTAATTTTATGTTAGCAACTCGTGTCGACAATGACACAACGATCGTTGATTTAGCTCATCTCAATGGCACACTAAAAAACCAAACTCTATTAGGTGAATTTCATTATCGACAATCCGCTGATCACAATCATTTTATTAACTCAGATTTACATTTCGGGAATGCTCATTTCAAAGCAAACGGCAAAATAAACCACCTGATTGATTTACAATGGGACCTGAATATTCCTAATCTTCATACTCTTTTAGCTGAATATGGCTTCAGTGGTTCTCTTGCGAGCCAAGGATCTCTCAATGGCCCCAGAGAAATGCCTAACGTTCAGATTAATGCGCAAGGACAAAATTTACAATTTGATCAATGGTTTATTAATCAACTCAATCTACACGCTCTCTATCGAAACGATAATGCTCCGATGTCTCTTCAGTTTGACTTCAACAAAATCCAGCATGATAAAAAAAATGTAGGCGATCTTCATGGATCTTTGACGGGCACAATGGCCCAAAATACTATTCACCTGATGTATGGTCTTGAAAAAAATCTTGTGAAACTCAATGCAAAAGGTCAGTATTCAGATCAGCAATGGCAAGGGACTTTAGACAATATTTCCATTCAATCACCCAGTGCGCACAATTGGCATTTAAACTCCCCTACACCACTTTCTTTGAGCAAAGACTCTGTGCATATCTCTCCATTTTGCTTGTTAAATGACAAAGTAAAATTCTGTATGAATAGCCAGTGGCAAAAGGGGAAAACCTTCACAGCCGATATTAAAAGTGAAAAAATCCCCTTGGATATTTTTAATCCTTGGCTGGGAGATTTCATTCTACATGGCGAAGTCAATGCAACAACAAAAATTACTGCTCTTCCGAACAAAACACCGACGGTTGATTTGAATATTGAATTACTTCCTGGTGTTTTTGATTATTTTGTCGATGATATTTCACGACCCTTTCATTACCAAGGCGGCATAATAAAAGCACAGCTCAATGAGCATCAATTTTCTACTAAAATAGCGTTAGAGCTCCTACAAAAAAGTACAGTGACTGCAAACATTATTGCAGATCCAAAACGCTGGAATCCTAATAATTGGTTAGCGAGCCCCATTCGAGGAGATTTTGCTTTAAATGCCCCACAATTAGATTTCCTTGCAGCACTCATTCCAAAAATTGCAAAAACACGTGGTTCTGGTATTGGACATGGCAATATCAGCGGTACAATTGCTCACCCTGTTCTTACGGGCACAGCAAAAGTTACTCATGCGAGCTTTGGAGTACCTGATGTTAGCGGGGAAATCAAAAACTTGACCGCCACCGGTGCAATCCGAGAAGGTGTTTTAAGTTATCAAGGTATTGGTTCAGCCGGTGAAGGTAATTTTAAAATTACAGGGACAACTCAAATTAAAAATAAGCAATTACATACTCATTTAGAATTACAAGGCAAAAACATGCTGATCAGTGATACACCGGGCGTAAAAGTTGTAGCCACTCCAAATCTGAAAATGAATATCGTCGATAAAGTAATGTCACTCGAAGGGAATTTATTTATACCTAAAGGAGAATTTCGCTCATACGACTATAACGATACGCTGGAATTACCCGATGAAATTTCTTATCGACAAAAACCATTACTCAAACCCTCTGCTGCAGAACCAGTACAGTTAACAACTTACATAGAATTAAAACTCGGCAACAACATCACCATCGATTCAAATGGATTAAAAGGTAAACTCGTGGGTGGATTAACCATTAATGATAAAGCGGGCGGAGCCACTACAGCATTTGGTCAACTCTCTTTACAGAATGGAACGTATGATTTTCGTGGGCAACCGTTAAAAGTAGATCGCGGAATTTTAAATTTTAATGGTGGTCCCATCGAGAATCCTAATTTAACTGCACGCGCCATTCGGCGAATCGGTATGGGCGGTATTTATCAGTCCCTTAATCTATCAGACCAAAATCGTGTAGTCGGAATTAATATTACAGGAACATTAGCAAAACATACTCTAACATTATTTTCTGAACCTGATGATATCACCACCAGTGATATTTTATCTTACTTGGTACTGGGTCAATCGACTACTGCGGTTTCTGGAAGTAGTATGAATGCAAAAGCACTGCTCGGCGCTGCTCAAGCTCTAAACTTGAGCGGAGACAACTCTCTGTCGCGATTTAAATCTCAATTAGAACAAAAACTTGGATTAAGTGAACTCGATATTACTTCCTACGAAACTAAAAACAAAGCCAGCCCCGAGACCACCATTCAACACACTGCTTTTGTATTAGGTCGATACCTATCCCCTAAATTATACGTGAATTACAGTTTTGATATTCTCGATCATACCAACGTTTTCCGAATACGGTATTTTCTGAACAAGAAATGGTCAGTACAATCAGAAAGTTCTGTTGATGGAAATGGTTTAGATATTTTATATTCATTTGAAAGGGGATAACAATGAACTTAATAGAAGCTGTCATTCATAATGATGCTGTTGCCGTACGTGCTGCTCTTGAAAATGGTGCTGATGCGAATGCCTGTCTTGATCCTGCGAATATCACACCACTACATTTTGCAGCTCAACACAATGCTGTGGATGTGGTTGCTCTGCTCATCACTGCAGGAGCTAAAGTTAATGCGCAAACAATTCCTGATGGTCAAACAGCTCTGGATATCGCTCGACTTCATAAGCATGAGAAAATGATCAAATTACTCGAAGAACTAAGCATGCGATGTCAAGATTAAAACGTTCATCTTTTGCCTATCTCAGGTGAAAATTTGTCAAGAAGATTATCCGGTTAGCGACAAGCATAATTTCCAACAGGCAGGTAACAAGTAGGTGGCCATCACTATCATTCAGGACCCAAAGTATTACCTACTCGAAATCGCTTGACCAGGTTACCCCCCCCTCCATACTTGCACTACAGATTTAATGTTAAGCTATTGATTTCAGTGAGCAAGCTGGGCACTCTACCTACTTTGACGGCTGATCAGGTGAAACCTTTATCCCTCAAATCAGCAAGGGCTGTGTCGCTCAGAAAACCGGAGTTTAGGTCATGAAGGACTTCACCCATTTATTGGAGACTATTGCGCAAGACAGCTCCCTCACCACTATTGACCTTCGGTACCATGACATCGACTCGGGTGGCGCAGAACAACTCGCCAAAGCCCTTGAGAAAAACACCTCCCTCACCTCGATTGATCTTGAGGGCAATAACATCAACGGTACCGGCGCAGAATACCTCGCCAAGGCCCTTGAGAGTAACACCTCCCTCACCTCCATTGACCTAAGGAACAATGAGCTCGGCCCTGTTGGCGCAGAACACCTCGCCAACGCCCTTATGCGCAACAGCTCCCTCACCTTCCTTTACCTTAGAGGCAATGAAATCGGCCCAGCTGGCGTAGCGCACCTTGCCAACGCCCTGCTGTGCAACAGCTCACTCCATTCCATTGACCTTGAGCTTAATAGGATCGACAGTATCGGTGCGGCACACCTCGCCAGCGCCCTTGAGAAGAGCATCTCCCTCACCTCCATTAACCTTGCGCTCAATGAGATCGACGCCACCGGCGCAGAACACCTCGCTAACGTCCTTCAGCACAACACCGTTGTCACCTTCATTAGCCTTCGGCATAATAAAATTAGCGATGCGGGCGTGCAACACCTCGCCAACGCCCTTCAGTGCAACACCTCGCTGACGTCCATTGAACTTGGGAGCAATGATATAAGCCCTGCTGGCGCAGCCCACCTCGCGAAAGCCCTTCAGCGCAATACCTCGCTGATAACCCTTGCACTTGACTTCAACGACATCCTCGATACTGGCGCAGCGCACCTCGCCAGGGCCCTGGAGAAAAACACCTCCCTGACCTCCATTGACCTTATGGGCAATAAGATGGGGGATAAGGGCGCAGCAGACTTCGCCAAGGCCCTAGAAAAGAACAGCTCCCTCACCTCCATTGACCTTGGGTACAATCAAATCAGCGATAGAGGCACAGCAGACCTTGCCAATGCGTTTCAGATCAACGTGTCCCTTAGGACTATTACCCTTCAAAACAATATGATCGGCAATGCAGGCGCAGCACACCTGGCTAACGTCCTTGAGCTGAACACTCCGCTCACCTCCCTTAAGATCGGGAGCAATGAAATCGACGCGGCCGGCGCAATACACCTGGCTAACGCCCTTGAGAAGAACACTTACCTCATTGCCATTAACCTTAGGTATAATACGATCAAGGATGCTGGAACAGAAATCTTCGCCAGGGCTTTTGAGAAGAATACTACCCTCACCGCCATTGACCTTACGCACAATAAGATCAGCAATGCTGGCGCCGCCTATCTCGCTAACGCCCTGCAGCGCAACACAGCCCTTACCGACATTGATCTTACAGACAATGACATCGATGAGGCTGGCGCAGAACTCCTCGCTAACGCTCTCAGCAACAATACCACCTTACTGAGACTGCTTGGTGTTAGCTCTCCAAAGATAACAGCGGGGCTTAAAAAAAATGATCAGTTCCTCAGCTTTAGAGTGAATTTCCTGTTTCATCCGGCGTTTTTTCATAGAAAAACAGCTAAGCTCCAAACAACTTTAGCTAATCTGCCCACGGACGTCCGCAAGGTCATCATTAAACTAATTCTTCCTGCTGGCATTTCTGAGCACTCGCTTGCAAGCTTCCTGACCGATCCAATATCTCTTCGCTTTTTCCAAGATCCGCCTAGCATCATGCCACCAAACGGAACTGCACAAAAAAATGAGTCTAGATCAAAAGGTGATCTTCTACTCTAAGCAGGTGCGTTTGCGCCCTCAATCCACGGCCCTCAATTAGGCGGTTTTGGGCATTTCAGCGACTATTTTCGCGAATGGGAGATAATAGTAGTGTAATCAGCAACGAAGGGTGTTACGCTGGGGGCTAAGTCTTTAATTTTTAGGAACTGTAATCGATGAATAAAATTTATGTGGGCAATCTGCCTTTTAGCGTTGACGAACAAGAGTTACACCAAATGTTCGAACAATACGGTGAAATTGAGTCTGCAAACCTGATCATTGACCGTGCTACTGGCCGATCAAAAGGTTTTGGGTTTGTGTCTTTCAAAGACAAGAGCGCTATGTCTAAGGCTCTAGCTCTGAATGATACCGAAACGAATGGCCGTAAACTCCGCGTTAACGAAGCTCGTGAACGTGAAGAGGGTGATCGTGGCGGTGATCGTCGTGGTAGTGGCGGCGGTAGAGACCGTTACTAGCAGAATGAGGGCAAACTAAGTTTGCCCTTTTTTTGGGCAATGCATTTTCAGCCCAATTAAAGTCACACCCCAACTTCAATACAAAGCTGACCAAAGACTCTCTTCTGCTCTTCCGTCAATATCACTCGGCGCTTAAATAAACTTAATAGTCGTTTGCGTACTCAAGCCTCAACTTGATCCGAATCTTCTTTGCCTAAGTGATAAACATCTGCAAACTGTAAAATGCCTTTCTCATCAGAATAAAAAACACCATCGCGAAATTGAGAGTTGACTTCCGTAATTTTTTTCTTTATTGCTGATAATAATCTCTCGTCATTTAAACATCAAGCTGACCCAGGATTACGTTTTTTAACGATAAGTGTCCTGATTCGCAAGCAACTTCTTACCCCTAAGTTGGTTGTCAGGCAGATGTGGAAAAATTAATTTTTCACCAGACCTAGACAAAATCTGAACATTTTTAATTTAGATGCTAAGTGATTACAATTATCTGTTACTTGAAAAAGTAGAAACAGTGATCTGCTGAGTGATATCACTCTTTTTGGGAAGAAATTCAGCTAAATTTTCACGTGCTGTGCGTAAGACAATAAACCTCATAGCAGGAGGAGTTTGTGAATTATCATATGGACGACTTGATGGATACAAGAGCATTTAATGAACGATTAGTGGATTATTTGTCGTGGTTTAATACCCAGAGACCTCATTGGGCTCTTGGCTTGAAATCACCTCTACAGTTCCTTATTTTTAACAACCAACACGAGTGCAATATTTGGTGGCCCAATACATGCGCTTGTCTTCAGGATAACAATCTGATAGCGTCACGATATCGATGTAAGACTTGTCATAAGTCCTTGTTGAGGACTTAAGGGTATCTTTCATAAAAGGGGCTCATGATGAAGATCAGCATAATTCGTGTTTCAATTAATAACTATTCTATAACAGGTGAGCTTTATATCGATGGTAAATTTATTGCTCATACCTTAGAGCTGCCCTATAGAGATAATAAAACAGATCTGAGTTCAATTCCTCCCGGCACTTATTCTGCATTTATTCGATACGATAAATCCGATCAATGGCGCATCCAGTTAACGGACACACTGCCAAGAGAAGGCGTTCAAATCCACATTGGAAACTATCCTAGGGAAATCAAAGGTTGTATTTTAGTTGGCCAGGAAGTTTTTAATACCAATAGTGGAGTTCCGGGTGAAGAAAACCGTGTTGCGGGCTCAACACCCGCTTATCAACTCTTGAAAAAAGCATTTTATGGTTCTGAAGATCCAGTTAAAACACCGAATATAGAAATTCAGATTGGTATCTATGCAGTAGATACTCTCTTTAAAAACAGAGAATCAATGATCGCTCTTTCTTATAAAAACAATGGGAAGTGGGCTTACCACATAAGCAATTCATCCACAACAGAGCTGATAGAAATCAAACGAACTGAGGACTCGATATTTCTGAAAAATGATACCAATCAATTTCGTATACCGATCAGTGGCGGAGAATTAAAAAGTCTTGTTAACGATAGATGGGAAACGCTTGCCACGCTATTCCGATCTCCCAATCCGCTGCGTCCACTGTCCGAAGTTTCAGAATTCACACCTTATCAACCGACTCGCTCTATCAGAGAACCGAATGGCGGCACTTGCCAAAAAAGACCTATCGATATTGATTTGACCAATTTTCTACAGGCAGTAAACCCAAACCTAGCAAATGACTATGCAAAGAAGGTCAAAAAGAGTATAGCCGATAGCCTACCGAAGGCTGAGGCAATAGAAGAGGACATTCTACTCTCATCTGACCCATATCGACAACAAGCAAACAGGGTTGAAAAAGAGTCCCAAAACGACATTCATAATATCAGCGAATTTTTAACCATTATTTCCTCTAATTCTGGTGCCTTGCCCAAGAAAGAGCTCAATCAGGTCACCACACTAATGAAAACGGTCATTGGAAAAGAACTTTCGACCATTTCGGATTATCGTAGCTTTACAACAGAGTTTAAACTGAGTGCTACATTGCTACCCGATCGCTTCGTCACAATGGTTGACACAGTTTACCATTCACTGGAAAAAGTTGACGGAGAGTTCCAAAAAGTCTTACCTATGCTAGATGAGACGGCTGACCCAACTCAGTTGGCCCACTCAATAGGCACGGCCGCGCAAAGTATGACCGATATTGTGAGTGCTGTTGGTAAGATCCAAAGTTTAAAAGAAAATGAAGTAATACAATTTGTAGGGGGCGCATTACAACAAGTCACAAACTATGCTGATAAAGCCAATCAAGCTATTGAAAATGCTAATACCATACGGCAAAGTTTGAATAATCTGCTTGACTCAAGCGAGGACATTTACCATGGTATCAATAAAGATGCCATTAAGGCAAAACAACAAGAGTTGACTGAAGCCTTATCTAAAGCCGATAACGTTGCTTTAAGCATATCCAGTAAAGTCGATGCCTTCTCAAAAGGAGCAACCGCATTTTCAGCCTTACTCAGTACTGTTGGTTGTGTGGATTTAGCCAACGATTTTCAGGTTGTCGCTGAGAATGGCGCTGCTATTGCAAGCGCAATAACGAGTATCGCTGCAGGCACTGTCAGTGGAGCAGGTATGCTTGGCCCATATGGTGCGATTGCCGGAGCAGCGATCTCCGTTTTTAATCATTTTGGCCAGAAGAAAAACCGTAAAAATGATCCCAACGCCGTTATTTTAAAACAGATTCAAGCATTAGGAGAAATGATCAATAAACTGGCCATTCATATAGACCAGCAATTTGCTCAGGTTGGCAAAATGCTTAACAATATGGCAAAGCATTTTGATGCACGAATCGATCGACTCGAAAATATTATGGAACAGATGCATCTACAAATCAATCAGCGTTTTGATCGATTAGAAGATATTTTAGACAAACGTTTTGATCGAATTGAAGAAATCCTTGGTTACCGATTTGACCGAATTGAGCAAATTATTGCCGCGCATAACAAGCTAATGGTTGGTCGTTTTGAGCGTATTGAAAAAATGATGGTGTATATCCATCGGGTTTCGCTTGAACAATTTAAACAAGTAGATAATAAGCTTAGTTCCATTCAAAGAGCTGCATCGATACTACAAGAAACAGCAAATGATATTTATGACTTACTCAGAATAGGTCTAGAAGCAAATCTATTAAAAGACTTCAACCATGCCAAGTTTATCTGTTTGAATCAACGATTTTATGATTCAAAATCCTTCGTTCAGATTTATTTTACACTTTGCGAATACGCGATTCGCTTCTCAGCTGAGGAATTGTTTTCCGCAAAACCAGGAGATCTTTTAAAAACTCTACCTACTAATCTGAATCTTCCAATTGAAAAGCGAATTAATGCTTTATGCTTCTATGTGAATAAGCACATTACACATCCTGTTGATTCTCGCAACCCCCTACCAAATCCAGCTATTTGGGCAGATGCAGCAAATACACTAATTTATTTAATATTAAAGAACCCTCAATTTTTTGCTAAGAACATTGATCCTACTGAGCAAGAAGAACGTCTGGCATTACTAAACCGAGTCATTGATACGGGACAGTATATCCAAAGATTTCTCTATGAAATACGTTGCACGCCTAGCCTTTTCCATGAATGTTTTGGTCATTATAAACAAATATTGGGTCAAGTATTAACTAAGTACGAAGCAATTTTCGATCGAAACGCAGCACAAGGCTATTCGAGAACTGTTTTTGCAAAAAATCGCTTATATTCTATTTATGATGAAATAGAAAGCCGCTGGCCGAACGATGAAATTTGGACTTCAAAACAATATCTGATGCGTGATCTATTTTCTGATATGAACATGGATACCGGTAGGGTTCGTTTTTACCGAATTAAATTTACGGATGCACAATTTCTAGCCACCGTAAAAAATACTGAAACCAATGTCGTTACTTTATACATTATTTCTCTTCTCGAAGTGAATAAACCGGTAGCAAAACAAGTTTATAATAATGATCAAAAGACTCTGCTTACACTACATAGTGCTAAGTTCAATGCAGTTGACATTGCCCAAGTTAATGACCAAATCATGGGTATTCTACAGTTTGATGAAGACCTTATGATTATTAGCCTCTTAAATGACGGGCAAATCGTGCTAGACAAAGTAGCTGAAGTAAAATTTTCGTATCATGCCGACACAAACCTTCAATGGTTAAATCAAACCGGACAATTCTGTGTTGGAGAAGGTTGGCATATTCAAGTGATAGACCTGCAGGGCATAAAACTTGAGCGGATTAGTGAAATTGGATTAGTGCATTTCGCTGTTTTTTCAGGTTTATCGGCAAATCTAATCGCTATAATATACTCCATTTATGGTTATAGATACTTAAGTGTCTGGCAACAACCCCGTAGTGTAGCCAACCAAAAGTATACAAACCTTATACGTAGCGTACCTCTAGGAGGCGGAAGTTTCAGCTTGTACCTCAACACTCTTACATGGCTTGACGAAAATATATTGATTTACCCTTCATGTCATCAAGTCTTTTTAGTTGATATCAACAATATAAAAAAAACTACTCCTATATATGTAATTAGAAATGATAGGTGCATTGTTACCGCGCTCAAAAAAGGACAAGAGTTACTAATACTCGGAGGTGAAGATGGGGATATCCGATACGACATGCGTTCACAAACAGCTACACATCCCCTCGATAATAATTCGGCATTAAACGTCGACTATGATGGAACAAGGATTCATGCACTGAGCAACAGTACTCTTTTTGTCTATGGAACAGATGAAGACTATTGCTGTCGTGACAACTGCTTTACTTTAATCAATAATATTCCAACATACGATAGCTTCATTCAGTCATCTCAAGAACAAGAAATGGCCCATAGATATCAACAGATACTGCTTTTCGCGGATATCAATGACGTCTATAGCTACTACGATACAAAAATAAACAGTGAACAACGGCAGAAAGCAAAAACAGACCTAATCGACGCTTCTCAAAATGATTCTGAGCTCATCTCTCTATACGATAAGATGGATCAAGCGGCCTTAATACTGCGCTCGGTACTTATGGTTGGATTTCGAGATGAGTTTTTAAACCATGCCAGTCTCTATGAGCTGTATTCATTATGCATGTTAACGAGTGACTATTTGAAAAATTACCTCCATGAATATAATCCAAATAACCCTACGGGAGAATTCATCATTACTTTTGTACAACGTGCATCCTATCTTGTTAACTTATTCGAAAGAGAAATTACGGCGAAATCAAACCAAGCTCAGGATACTCAAAGTGGTAAAAGTGGCTACTCAATAATTGATATAACCCTGTTTAAATTAGAAAGCGCCAAACAACGATATTTTGCTAATACGATGGAAAAGAGAATGACAGACGTTACCGAGAGTTTTGGGGCAACACTTTGAAAGCCCCGAGAGAACAGAAAGTCTAGGAATACAAGCCTCTCTTCAGATCGAAGCTGCCGCCACAGCAAGTTAATACTGAAATCTCAACTGAAAACAAGGTCAAAAAACTGGGCTAGGCTAATAGCAATGGTGTAGGAGGTTGATCCATTAAAGTGTGAGGGTTGTGGTACGGAAATGAAGTTAATCGCCTTTATTAGAAATGCCATGAGTATTACTAAAATACTCACTCATCTCGGCGAAGAAGTCGAAGTACCAAAGATGCAGTGTGCAAGAGCACCACCGGATGATTATCAGATTGATCAGGAATTTGTGTTGTAATTCTTATAAATTGACTGGGTACTTTGTTGATTCTCGTGCAGATGTGGAAAAATTAATCTTTCACCTGACCTAGACAAAATCTCAACGTTTTAGCCATTTAGTCTAGGTTAGTTATGAATATAATAATAACTATCGACTGATTATAGAATTAGAAACAGTAATTTGCCGTGCGTTATCACTCTTTTTGGGAAGAAATTCAGCTAAATTTTCACGTGCTGTGCGCAAGATGTCGCCCAAACTCCCTTTGCCATCAAAATAGCCTGTATATTTTTTATAATAGGCATTATTCATCTCTTCAGCACGCCGTATCCAATTTATAAGGTTGATCACTTTGTTTGGATCGACTGGCGACATTTCAAATTGTAAATTATCAATATCACTATTCTTTGCGAGACTTTTAATCAATGCATCCAAGTCTTTTTGAAGTGCTCCAACTAGTGTATTTTTTTTCTCTGACAATTGTTTGTTATAAATCCCCAACCAATAAAAATAGCCATCCGTCTGACGATAGGATAAATAGACAGTCAGCTGCTGATTGAATTCACTCAAAGAATTAACAAGACTACTACGGTAGGCCATATGATGATCTTGCACTGCAGCGGTTTGATCAGAGTTTAATTGAGAAGATGTTGTAAGCGCATCAAGATGTGGCTTAGCCTCACCTAATTTAGACTCATTCATCTTTATTTCAGCAACGGCGTGTCGTGCCTGATCACGCGCAGCAAGATTGTTATTTTTAGTATCCGCTAAGGGATTGAGCACTCCTAACGCGATTTCAGACGCCAGTTTATTCCTAAACCATAATTGAGTCGCCACGGTAATCACTTGTAACATTAGCTGTGGCAGTATCTGTACAAATGTCAATATTCTGACTACAGTCAACGTCAACAATTCTGCACAAATATCATCATGTTCCAATAAGATATTGGCGACATCTTTATTAATCCCAAGAGGCGATGTAAATTTAGAAACCCCATTTGAATTTTGATTCAGTTGCAAATAATCTCGCCAGCAACGCTGGCGAAAGTCTTTGTTTGCAAATAAGCGCCGAAGTTTTTCTTCACGAAGTGTTTTAGGTAACCACTCCCACGGAATTTGAGTCATGATGGCTGTAGTAAAACCAAAAATTTCGTTATCACATCCAGGAAAATTGTAATCAGGAAATTTCAAAGCGATTGTTTCAATGTGATTAAAAAAAGCATCAATCTGTTGGCTTTCTTGAGTAAATAACTCAACCGAACTTTTATTCAGCAACCCCTGAGATTTTTTTCTCCACTCAGCCCAAGACTCTACAAAGTTTTTGATACTAAAATATAGCTGAGGATTTGGTGGATACGGACCATCGCCATCAGCTGAACATACCACAGCTGCAGTTCTGATTGGTGATAATGCTATTTTCAACGTAGACGTCATAATTACTCACAACTGATACTGGATTTTTCAGGCGTAAAAGTACCCACGATTTTTGCATCGCCAGGATTACAGCTAGATTCTTCTCCATCGCTGCTAAAATCGAAACGAGCCGGCGAATCGACATGAGCCTTAATTTTTTGCTCACCGTTTTTATCAGAGATCCCTGAGTCAACTGAATCAGAACTTCCAAAAGATAAGCGCTTGCGAGCTGGGGGTTTTGCTTTTGACAGTTCCAACTTTAATTTATCAATTTCCTGTTGCAGTTCACTGATCTGTATTTCATACAATTTACGAAGTTCACTGACATCTTGCAATTGATCTCTAGGCACTGATGTTTCAAACGTAGATTGCGATTTTTTAATACCTATCTTTTCAAGTGCTAACTGTAATCTCTCCAGCACCATGGTTTTAATCTGTATCTGTTTAGAAAACAATTCTCGCAATTCTCTGATTTCCTCTTGATGCTCTAATTCAGCGCTTTCACTGGCTAATGCTAATTCTGCATTTTTTGCTCTTAAAGCTGCGTTTTCTTTGCTTAAAGAATCAGCTTGCAACTCAGCAACTGATAACTGGCGATTTAAGCGAGCATTATCAATTTCTAGATGTTCTTTTTCCTGTTGAACTATAGGGAGCAATTGCTGACTACCCACAGCAGCCCGATATTTCAGATGATCCTGTTTTTTTATCTCATCCCAAAGCGTAGCTACTTCCGCTCGAATAATTTTCGTTTGATCACCGCTCAACGAATAAGTCCGCAACAGTACGGAGGGATCGTTTGTAAAAACTTCATCATCTTCATTTTGAGAAGTTAACCCCTTATCTTTTAGCATCGATTCATAGGAAACCCGCTGGCTTTCTGAAAGTAATCCTCTCAATATTGCCTGCTTAGATTCTAATTCCGCCACCAAGGCATCGGTTAAAAGATAAGAACTGTCTTTAGCTCGAGTTGAAGCCTTGTAAAAAGCATCAAAATCTTTTGATAATTTATTGTAAGCAACAGCCAAAATTTTGACGAGATCAAGCAGCGTCTCTTTAGATGCAAACGATGTGTCAGTGTGTGCGAATTGTTTATGGGCATGACGTTTTTTATTGAGCTCATGTAAATCATCAAGAAAAGTATTGAATGCTGCATCCAAAAACAGAGAGTAGTATCGTTTACCTGATGATAAAATTTCTTCCACAACTTTGATGAAATCCTCATCAGGATAGGCATTACTAAATTTATTCGTTCCCATTCTATTAGGATTAGGATAAGGAATTGTGATATCGGCTCTTAAGAGTCTAGTTAGCTGCGCTCTTCGTTCAATTAAACCGTCTTGATCGTATGGATAAAAGGTAGATCGATAGTGAAGCTCATCACTGTATTTTTTTACAAGCGCCAGCACTTCCTTTCGAAAAGCGGATCTTTCGTTATAAGCTGAGCGACCATTTTCAATAGCGCCTTTAATTAACTCGTCAATAAATGTGAGCTCTGCAGCATCAAATATGCCTTTAAAAAAAGTACTTCTTAACACTTTGCTCGAGCTCAGTGCAGCATTAAGTCCTTCTCTTAAAATTGCACTGCCTTGAGAGTTATGTGATACATCAAGTTCAATTAAAGCTGCAGCGAGATCAGTTATAGCACTCTGAAGTTTTACTAAGTCAGCAGAAGCAGGAAGATTTACTTCGGGATGTTCCCCGAAGATGTTCGGATTAGCCCCCTCATCGTGGGGTTTAAATTGCGAGGCATCAACCTCCTGGCCTTTCAAATTTGACATACTCATTTCCCTGTCGCAATCCATCATTAGGCCGGATTATACCCCAAAATATAAGGTATTGTCATTAGTCAAATGCCTACAGCATCTCCCGGTTAAAGATTTTGAGTGTTTTGGTGGCTCGATGTCTTGTATTTATAGGTGTTGATTTTAAAACCGGAAGATGCTTCCTTTGATTTATTTAGGAGAGAGAATCACGATTCTCTCCCCTAAAACCCCTCACCGATTCAGAATTCACTACTGCTCACCCTGTAGTTTGGGAATGGCAAAATATGAGCGTTTGTCTTGAAGTTACAGATTTCTAAGAGCAGCTGATCGACGCCCCTTCAGTAGGATGTAAAATGGGATTCCGCTTAAAAACAGCATCAAACCGTAGGTGATAGTTTCCTCGCCAGATCCCCATATTGCCCAAAAAGCATAGATAAAGGCCAATGAAGCAAGAATCATCATCGACGTTAAGCGTTTGCCATTAAAGAGTTCGGGACGTTGATAGTATAATAAAATCTCTGCGACCGATGTGAAGATATAAGGTATCAAGGACGCTAATGTGGCCAACAATATGATTCGCGTGAATAGGGTCACCATATTAGCCCCATACTGAAGCGACAATAATATTGTAATGAGGACACTGGAGAAAATTAATCCCACTACTGGAGTTCCTGTTCGGGTCAATTTAGCAAAAATCGGGGGAAATAAATTATCTTTTGCGGCCGCAAGCGGTATTTGTCCTTGCATCAAAATCCAACCATTGAGTGTTCCGAAGCAGGCTATCGCCCCCGCAGCAGCCACCAGCCATTTTGCCCATGAGCCAAACATCAGCATCGCCGCGGCAGCAAAAGGTGAGGTCGATTTAGCAAGCTCAGCTATAGGCACTACACCCATGACGCAAGTCGTTGTGAAAATATACACAACGGCTGCAATCAATGTACCAATAATAGTCGCACGAGGAATATTTTTTAGAGGGTCAATCACATCATCAGCAGGTACAGTGGCCGATTCAAATCCAATAAAAGACCACATGGTTAATGTTGCCGCTGCTGTTAACGCAGAAAACATCGGTTGGCCACTGACATTAAACTGAGCCAAATTATCTGCCTTAACATAAAATAGCCCAAACATTGCTATTAAAATCAATGGCACTAGCTTCAATATCGTAGTTATTACTTGAACTTGACCAGCGCGTTTAATACCTATGATATTAATCAAGGTGATGAGCCAAACCGCGCCTACGGTTAATCCAAAAGCCAATCCATGTGATGCCGAAATTTGAGGAAAGAAAACCGACAAATAACCCACAAAAGTGACTGCAATTGCGGCATTGCCAACCCACAATGCAATCCAATAATTATAAGCTACCTGAAACCCTATAAACTCACCGTACGTTTCATGACAAAAAACATAAGGGCCACCAGTACGTGGCAATAATCGTGATAATCGTGCAAACACCAAGGCCAACATGATGGTGCCTACAGCCGTAATAATCCAAGAAACGATTCCAATGGTGCCAAATGCCGCTAATGATGAAGGCAACAAAAAAATGCCCGATCCAATCATGTTACCCGCAACTAACGCCGTTAAAGTCCACAGCCCTAATGTACGACGAACAACCCTGCCATCCTCAAGATGCATACTTCACTCCCCTTCACAATCGCTCACGAACCAACCACAGTAAAATTAATCCAGGCACTGCTAACGCCACTCCGCAGCAATAATACGGTACCCAACCCCAATATGCGACAATTAATCCAGCCAATGGCCCAATGAAGACTCGTCCAATGGCAGCCAATGCCGATAACAATGCAAATTGAGTTGCAGTATATCGATGGTCGCACATGCCCATCAATAGCGCTAAAAAGGCTGCAGTTCCTAAACCGCTACAAAAATATTCCATAAAAATGGTGAACATCATCAAACTATAACTTTTTCCTACCAAGGCCAATATGACAAAGAAAAAGATCGATAAACCCTGCAATATTCCAAAAATCCATAATGCCGTATATAAACGAATCCGCGTCATGATTGTGCCGGCAATAACGAGACCCACAATGGTTCCAATCAAGCCCATTGTTTTATAAATCATTCCTACATCCACCAAATTAAAACCCAGTCCTCGCAATAAAAACGTGGTTGTGAGTTGCAATGCGAACGCATCACCAATCTTATAAAACACTACAAAAAGCAACAATAACCCTATGGATTTTCTAGACATAAATTCTTTAAAGGGTGCAACAATTAATTGCATAAAACCCATCGCCTCTTGTGGAACCGGGTTTAACCGAGGCGCCCATAATGTTGCGATAGATCCAATCACCATTCCGATCGCCATAATGATATAGGTAGCTTTAAAGCCGACACTCGCAGCGATAACCAGAGCGATCCCACCCGAAAATAAGGCCGCCAAACGATATCCACTCGTGTACAACGCAGCCCCAATTCCATGTTCTTCTTTGGGCAATAAATCTGTTCGATATGCATCAACAGCAATATCTTGAGTGGCGGATAACGAGGCCGCGACGAGAGCCAAAATTCCTAAAAGCACGGGCGATGAGATAGGATTGAGTAAAGCCATTACGGCGAAAACAGTGGCCAGCAACAATTGCATCGCGAAAATCCAACCTCGCCTGAGACCTAGTCCAGGCAACTGGTACAAATCCAAGAATCGAGCCCAAAGAAATTTATAAACGTACGGTTGTCCGACCAAAGACAGCGAACCGATAGCAATCACATTAACACCCGCCTCGGTGTACCACGCTTGCAATGTGCTACCAACTAGAGCAAGTGGCAACCCCGAGCTCATGCCCATTAACAGCGTTACCCATAAACGGCGATGAGACACCCAAGATAAAAATCCCGGCGCCTTATTCGAATCGATAGCACTGGCTAGAGAATATTCTTTAATCACGGAAATTCTCAAATTGTAATGGCAAACCCACATCTTTTTTTCGTAAAAAGGCAATAACAGTTTGTAAATCATCCCGCTTATTACCCGTCACTCTGACTTGATCTCCTTGAATCGCTGCTTGCACTTTTATTTTTTCAGCTTTGATTAATTTCACAATTTCTTTTGCAGTAGGAGTATCTACACCTTGTTTAATTTTGATTACTTGTCGTGCTTGATGCAGTGCTGTACTAATTTCTCCATTATCTAAAGACCCCACATCCACATTTCTTTTTGCCAGTTTTGTTTTTAAAATATCTTCCATCTGTTTTACCTGAAAATCAGAGGGCGCAGTAATCACAATCTCCTCGTTTTCATACGCGAATTTTGCATCGATGCCTTTAAAGTCAAATCGAGTACTAATTTCTCGATTCGCTTGATCAACGGCATTACAAACTTCTTGAGTATCGACTTTCGAAACAATATCAAAAGATGGCATAAAAACGCTCTCCTATTTTCCTAAATTCTTACTGTCATTTGTGTTTAGTAGTACGTCTTTTTTTAAGCAGTGCCCATACACGCACGACAGGCCCAGATAGCCCATACGAAATAAATGTAACAAACAAAACTTTGGGAGGATCCATTGCGATCATGACTAACACTAATGCCACAGCCAACATCGTTACGAATTTAATGCGGTCTTTTAAATCAAGGTCTTTAAAACTTCGATACGGAATATCACTGACCATTAATAATCCCGCTGACACAGTTAACATCGCCATCAAAACACTGATGGAGGTTCCTTCAATGCCTTGCTGTACGCAAAGCCAGATCACTGCAGCCAAAATGCCGGCACCTGCAGGACAAGCTAAACCTTGAAAATAACGCTTATCAGCCGATTTTCGCGTATTAAAGCGTGCCAATCTCAGTGCAACAGTGGCGGTAAACACAAAAGCAGCCAACCACCCTATTTTACCCAAAGTCGTCAAGGACCATGCATAACAAAGCAATGCGGGAGCCACTCCGAATGACACCATATCCGATAAACTATCCAATTCAGCGCCAAAATTAGTTTGAGTATTAGTCAGGCGTGCTACTCTTCCATCCAACGTATCTAGAAGCATTGCAATAAAAATGGCCATAGCAGCTATTTCGAAACGGCCCTTCATCGCGGCCACAATAGAGTAATATCCAGCAAATAAAGCCGTTAAAGTGAACAAATTGGGTAAGAGATAAATGCCTCGACCACGAGATTCCAGCACATTCGCTGAGTCTTTATCCATCTAACACGTCCTCACTAATCATATTAGGTCATTGTGACGTTCACAATGACAATGGTCAAGTCTGCAGCATCTACCAGCTCGAGCAGATAGCGTGTAAGGAAGCATAATTTTATGTTATAATTAACATCTTTACCGTTAACATTTTCACAGGCGTTGAAGAAGTCATGGGCGATCCTAAAGATACTAGCGATCAAAAAATTATTATTGAAGGGGTTACAGAAACCGGCGAAACGTTCCGGCCTACAAACTGGGCTGAACGTATGAGCGGTAAACTCTCGACATTTCAAAATCATCGCATCCGTTATTCTCCAATGCTTAAACCCGTAATGAAAGATGGCAATAATTGTGTTTTACTCGATGAAAAATTGAAGGAATCTAATCCAGCACTGTATGAATCCATTATGAATTTCGCCATCGCTAATAAATTACGAATTTGTAAACCCGAACCTGAGTCGAACAAATAGTATGGACAAAAAAGACCTGAGTGAATTAAAAGCCGAAAAACGCGCACAGCGTAAAGATTTCGGCTGGGAACACAGATCCACAAAAGCGGAACGCTCTTTTTTTTGGGGACATCGTAAATTACCCAAGGAAGTTTGGCGTGCATTTCGTGTATTTTTAGAAGCATGTAAAGGATTTTTATTATTTCATTATGTGACAAATTGCGTCACCGTTTTTGGTTCCGCTCGTTTTCCTGAAGGCCATGAATATTACGAAGCCGCTCGCAGAATTGGACAGCTTTTAGCTGAAAATCATTTCACTGTGATGACCGGTGGCGGACCCGGCATTATGGAAGCGGCAAACCGTGGCGCCAAAGAAAAAGGTGGACGCACCATTGGCTGTAATATTGAAATCCTCCAAGAACAAGACCCCAATCCTTACTTAGATCGTTGGATTACCTTTCGTTATTTTTTTATACGTAAAGTGATGCTGACAAAATTTTCGCGCGCGTTTGTCGTAATGCCCGGAGGTCTTGGAACACTCGATGAGTTTTTTGAACTGGTAACATTAATTCAAACTCGCAAGATCACTACAATGCCTATGATTTTATACGGCACCTCTTATTGGCAACCATTGCTCGACTATATGGAAAATACGTTAGCTAAATTAGGTACCATCGACATCACTGATGTTCGACGAATCGCTGTAACGGATTCTCCTGAAGAAATCATTGAATTTATCAACCTTTCTAAACCTATACAATTGAAATGACAACAGTCGAATATCATGAAAATATTTTCGTTGATGGAAGCGAGTTTTTCGCTAGCCTGATACAAGATATTAAATCTGCTCAACATAGCATCGATTTAGAAACGTACATTTTCAAAAATGATAAGCTCGGTGAAGAAATTGCAGATGCAATGATTACCGCAGCGAATAATCAAGTTAAAATTCGTGTATTAGTCGATGGTGCTGGATCACCCGTATGGGGCGGCAGTTTAACGCGTCGTTTAGAAAGAGCCGGCATAGACACTCGAATATTTCACCCTTTTCCTTGGCGAATTTGGCATTGGAGTCGATCAGTCATCCGACTGCCTTTGCTGCTCAAAGTCATTTATTTATTATTAAAAATAAACTCCCGAAATCACCGAAAAGTGTGCATTATTGATCAAAGAATTGTGTACATCGGCAGTTTTAATATCAGCAAATGTCATTTAAAACTAGAAGATGGCGGTCAAGGTTGGCGAGATACTGGCGTGCGATTAGAAAACGCTGAATTATCGGATTTAAGTTTAGCCTTTCATGCAGCCTGGAACCACATCCCCATTCGAGAAAGAATGAAAGTTATTTTTCGACACTTTAACAAAAATCCGATTATTCGTTTAAACAACACATGGCAGCGTCGACGCATTCTACACAAAAATTTAATTCGACGAATAAAACGCTGCAAAGAACGCATCTGGATCACCAATGCTTATTTTGTGCCTGATAACGTATTATTAAAAACGCTCACAGAAGCAGCACAAAAAGGAATTGATGTCAGAATACTATTACCTCGAAAATCGGATGTTTTCGTGATGCCTTGGGCATCTACTACTTTCTACTACAATTTAATTAAAGCCGGTGTGCGTATCTTTGAATATTTGCCAAACATTCTTCACGCTAAAACATTAATTATCGACAACTGGGTTTCTGTAGGATCGAGTAATTTAAATCACCGAAGTTTATTGCACGATCTTGAAGTTGATGTCAATTTACAATTACCTGATTCAAAAAATGTACTGCTCAAACAATTCACACGTGACTTGAAAAATTCCAGCGAAATTTCTTTAAAAAATTGGCACACACGGCCTTTATATCAGCGCCTTATCGGACGTCTAGCTCTGTACATGAAATACTGGATTTAAATTAAATAGCTAATAGAGACAAACGTTTTTCAATTCTCTAACATAATACTGGCTACTGGATACTGGATAATTTTCTCTTTTGCAGATTTTGAATTATTTTCAACACATCCTCTTCTCTGTCTCTCTTAATAAACAAATAAAACAGAGCCGCGCGTAAATCCCGCACCAAAACCCACAAATAATACTGTGTCCCCTTTTTTGACTTTTCCTTCCTGCACTGCATGAGTAAATGCCAAAGGAATAGACGCAGAAGAAGTATTACCATGTTGATCTACAGTGACAATAAATTTATCCATGGAAATACCGAGCTTGTCTGCAACGGCTCCAATAATTCTAACATTAGCTTGATGAGGAATAACCCAATCGACATCATCCAAACTAATATCAACTTGTGACATCACTTTTTGAATAGAATGTGAAAAATGCGCGATGGATTTTTTATACACTTCACGACCATTCATCTGAATGTAGCGATTTGTTGGGGTCATTTTTTCATAACCTTGACCAACACCCCACGTCACTTCTAAATACTCTGCACTACAACCATCTGAACCTAAATCCGCCGCTAATATACCTGGATCATTACTCATGCTCAGCACAGCAGCCCCTGCACCATCACCAAAAAGCACGCACGTCGTGCGATCGTTCCAATCTGTTACTTTCGATAATGCTTCGGCACCAATCACAAGAGCATAACGCAAATCTGATCGCCCTTTCATTAAATAGAACGCCGTTGCTAACCCGTAAACAAAACCACTACAAGCCGCTTGAATATCATAAGAAATACAATCCGTAATTCCTAAACGACCTTGCAATAATGTTGAGGTACTCGGCAAAACTTGTTGGGGAGTATTTGTAGCCACAACCAATAAACCAATATCATTGGGCTCGATATTAGCCTGTTTGATAGCTGCCAATGCCGCTTGATGAGCAAGATCCAGCAAGCTTTCATCTTCTGAAAGGATATATCGCTGCTTAATACCCGTCCGCTGAGCGATCCACTCATCAGAGGTATCAACCATTTTCTCTAAATCGGCATTTGTTATTAATTTCTTAGGCAATGCTGATCCGCTGGCTACAATCTTAACGTGGGTCATGTTCTACTCCGACAAGGCAAAAGACCCATTGTACCGAAACTGGCCCCAATTGACCAGATGGTATCTGATCTGACACCTTTCGCTCTTTCCGTTACTTCTTTTACCCAGCTCTTCTTAGCGACCTATCTAACATTGTTCTATACTTAATCAGTCACAGAGGTGAATTATCATTATGACATCAAAGAATGGAAAACGGGGTTATGCATAGTGCATAGTGAAGAGCCAAGAAAATTATTCATATTAGGAGCAGGATTCTCAAACCCTGCTGGACTACCTTTAGGCAAAGAATTATTAAATCAAATTATTAACATCGTTAATAGCGAAAAAGAGACAATTTTTGATGAGTACAAAGGTCTCTTCAATGCACATCTAGACAACTATATAAAATACCGACAGATCAAGATAGCCGATATAAATATCGAGGATTTTATTGAATTTATAGATTATGAGAATTTCTTAAACTTTTTTGGCGAACTTGGCGATAGTCGTGGCAATAATCAAGATATCATACGATTTCTAATTGCGAAATGTTTAAGTGAGAAGCAAAAAGAGATAAAGGAAAGTGACTTATATAATCAATTTGTCTCTGAATTGAATGAAAATGACATTATCATTTCACTGAACTATGACACCATACTTGAATCATTGTTCAAAAAATTTAAGAAGCAATACCATCTATTTCCCTCAGAATATCTGGGAAAATACGAGATAAACATGAAGCCCCCAAAAAGCACTATGTTACTAAAAGTTCATGGATCAATAAATTGGTTTGACTATAATGAATATAGTCAGTTGCTTGAAAAAGACGGAAATTACCGTCTAAGCCTCAGCGCCATTTCCAGGCTGCCTTCAGATTTTGTATTTAATAATCAGCATGATAAGCCTAACGAATTGACTCCATTAATACCCTATGGATTTAAGCCTGATAGAGAGACGAGACTACAAGATATATATTCTATATCAATGGATGACTTGGATAGATATGTTAAAGCATTTAATACCCCTTTCGAGCGACAAAACAACAAACTTCCAAATGCGCTGATGCATCCAGTTATTTTATCGCCAGCTCATTCGAAATTACTATATTCAAATCCTATTAAAGATTTGTTTCATGGCGCTTATTTTTATGGGCGTGATATATCAAAAATCATCATAATCGGATGTGGGTTACCAGATTATGATCGTTACATCAGACAATGGATCTATGGCATCAAAACAAAGTATTTTGGAATGTATAAAGCTAAAAGTAATATTCTTGTTATTAATTACGCAGAAACCGATAGTGATAAAAAATCGATCAAAAATAATTACTCTTTTCTAAATAACAAAAATATCGACTTCGTCTATGATGGCTTTTCAATAAGTTGCTTATCGAAAATATTTAGCGAATGAAATTTATAGCATCTTATCAGATGCTTCAGCGCAAGGGATTATTATGCAAAAGATTATGATGGATAGCTACTTCTTTCAATATCAACTCCAGATAGCCCTATTCTATATGTCTAACAATCATTCAATAGCCAATAAGCGGAGGTTCGATATTGACTAGCATCTTATCTTGACTTTTCAAACTGGTTATATGATTATATATTCGACTTATTAACATAGTAAATTAGCAGCTTACACAAGTTGACCAAACAGCTTTTTCAATTTATTTATTAAGTTTCTTGCCAAAATAATATATTTCTAAAAGGACTACAGTAATGAAAAAATCAGTATTATTTCAGGCCATTCCAGATGGTAATTGTTCGGTTAACGCATTTGCTCTCAGTTTTATTAGTCTTTTTAAGGCTAATAAACTTGATGAAGATTTACTGACAAGTTTACTGACTGATTTTTTTACTCAGCACCCAGAATATGATGTAGATGCAACTATCAATAGTGCCATTGAGAAATTTAAACATTTCTTAGTAAGGTATGCTGGGTCTTTCATACAACAGAAGATCTTAGCTCCTTTTTTTCGAGCTAGAGCGGCAACATTATTGGAAACCGATATTGTATGTCAATCAGACATGCTACCTATATTACACGGAGCATTTAGAGAGTTCTGCTTGAAAATGTTTGGATTCTCCTTATTAGAAACAGGGTTTGAAGGAGATGATATTTTTATTCGTATTGATGGATTTCAAGAATACTTTCTTCAATTATTGAGCGAATTCCAGGATCATAAGACTAATCAGACTGAAGAAAATGTTAAAGCCTTTGCCGATTCGAAATTCGACCAAATTAGCGATTGGTGGTACGCAAATGGGTTTACATTTTTTGTCAATCATATTAGGCAAGATACTGAAATGCTTGGAGACATTGAGTTAGGGCTTCTAACTAAGAATATTGGCGTCGGTCTTAGAGTTCATCGAAATAATGGTGTTTATCAGTTAGTTCCCAGTGATATTATTAGTATTGAATTGGAGAATAATTACGCAATTCATTGGGATGTCTATCTTCCTGAAGCGGATGTAGTTCAATATTATAAAAATGAAAACGTTCATTATAAGCCAATTGATAGAATCAATTTTGAAAATGTACCAGTTCAAGCTATTATTCGTGCTTCAAACGAGATTGAACAAATTATTAATACTCACAAAGATGTGAATAAAATACTATATCAATTACAATTAATTTGTTGGGCTAGCCATGAAATTAGTTGGAGCAGTAAATATGGTTGGCTAAAAGAAGCTGTTTCAGAGAAAATATGGCACCGCCTTGAGTCTTTAAGTCGATTGATCATACAAAATAAGTTTGATATTTCTGAGTTAAACACAATATGTGTTGCAATAAATCTATTTTCTATTAATGTTGATAAGGCTGATAAAAAGATAGAAAATAATAAAATCATAGTTGACAGCCTGAAAGAAGATTTATTTGATATAAAGTTTATCATCGATGAACAAGACGCGTTTCATAGAGCACAGTTGCGCATGTTCGCAAAGAAATATATGAAGATCCAATTCTCAATAGATAATGAGTTTAATTGTATAGGTATATTTAACTTTATTCAAATATTTGGTGAAATAGTTAAAAGACTTTCGGATAAAGCAATTGCTGAAACTGCTTGTGATAAGCTACCCATTTTTCCTGACCTTAGAGATAAATTGGTTCATGCTTCTTTTGTAAAAAGGATCATCAGCAATCCAGCGGGGATGCTTCTTCTACACAAGGCTATGAAATCGATTTGTAACACTCTCTCTGGAAAAAAAGATAATAAAAATGACGAAACCGCCATAGATTTCTTGAAAGAATTAGCAGATGACCCTAAATCATTTACAATAGATCAGCAAGAATCAATTATTAATGAAATGCTCTCAGTCAAGCAAAAAGAGGATTTTGTTTTTTTAAAAAAAGAAGGTTTGCAAATTATTGAAATTTTAAAGATTCTAGGCGTTGATGTTCAACTTTATCATTCTTTTTCAAGTCACATCGATCAGGAGAAATCCGGTAGTTTTTCTCAAAAAATTGGACGTGTTATATTAGAAATAAAAAAGAATTTATTTATCATTTTCAAACGTAGTCACTGTCATGAATTGATGATTCAAGAGATTGGAGAATTATCAAGTTCAGTAGAAAATGCAAAGTCTCTTGAGAGAAAGAAACTAGTGGCGCTTGAGAAAAAAATTACTGCTAAAGATCAATTCTCAAAATCGTATAAGGGTTTAATGGTTATTGTAAATCGTCTTGCACAATATGAAAAAAAAGCAAATATAGATGAATTAAAAAAGTATTTAGTCGAAGATACTATGATAGTATCCGAGGTCGATTTTGAAAGGCTATGCAAAGAAAATGATATTGATATAACATCATTAGGTGATTTAAAAATAGCTATAGAAAACATTGAAGCCGCTCTAAAGGTCCGCACAGCTCAGATCGGAGAGGCAATCTCAGCCCATGCTTTAGTTGAAAAATTATCTAATCTCACAAGTCTTACCTACCTTGAGCGAAAAAGGATATTAATTGGTAATGCGAAGTGGCTACTTAATTTAACCCTAAAACAAGCTGAATTATTAGATCTCATTACGCATACAAAAGCCTTGGATAGCAAAGATGATCTTCAGCATAGACTGTCTGAAAATAAACTTACATTCGAAAATATTAGAACTGCTATTGGTACTCCTGGATTTTCGATACTTGCACCCGTTTCGATTCATCGAAAATTTCGATATCAAAAATCTAATCCTTCAAGCTTAGAGATTATTGGATATTTATTAGAGATGATAGATGCATTAGGAAATATAGCTATATCCTCAATAGGCAATCCACCAGACTATACAAAATTAAATAACCTTTTCAATGAGAACTCACCTTATTCTTTTGCAGCTAGAAAGTTGCTAATTGATTTAGGTGAAATTCTGATGGAGCACAAGGATTGCAATGAGATTATCTCAAATCCATTTGAAAACATATCTGGCCAGCAATTAGCGCTATTTACATTATTTCGAAGTGAGCTTGCTCATCGCCCTTATGCAATCAGTATTGAAAGGATAAAGTGGTTCTATGTCCGTTGGACGACGCTTTCACCTACAGAATTGCGCAAGCAAGGGCAATTTCTTAAAGCTAATATATGGCAAAGATACCACGCAAATAAATGGAAAAACAATGTCATCTACCCACAACAAGTTATTGAAAGCCACGCTATTATCAAAAACTTTGCAATTGCTTTAGGATTTAGCCCTCAGGTAAGGATATGGGGTTCGTTAGTGGGAAATATTAACGGTATTCAAAGAGCTTTAAATATCATAGTTGAACCAATAAAAACTCAGCTTAACATGCAAGATCTGGCTGAGCTTGAGTGGAAACTATCTCAATATTTTGATTGTATAGTAAAAGTTGAGACCCTTGCGACTTTACGGTCATATTTATCAGAAACAATGTTCCCAGAGCAAGTAGAGGAGATCATTCGTGGCTCTGAATCCATTAATGAATTTATAGCGATCGAAAGTAAGCGCACTGCTCTTATTAATGATGGTGTACTTGAGATGACCATAATGGGTAAGCCTCAGAAAATTGATAGCACTAAAAAAGATTATAACCGCAGTGAGCTTAAACAAATTGATGCAATGGCACTAAAAGGCGATGATGCGTACATGAGTAGATTGAGAGATGAGCGTGAAGCTGCCTTTCGTGATCCTGATATCAAATTTTTTATTAGGCGCAAGGCTGAAGCGTTTAAGAAAATCTTAGTAAATAGCTATAAAAACCTAAGAAAGAGCTGTGAGCCACATATAAAGGTATTAATGATAATGGTTGAGAATGAAATGAAACTTCTCCAGGACATTGATGCCTATTATATGGCAAATTATCGAATGATACTTCAAGAAAATAATCAAATGACACGTTTTCACTTTAGGTATGTCTTAAAAACTGATAGCAGATACCCTAATCACTTTAAGGATACTAAACTAAGAGAACTTTCAGAAAGAGCAACATCAAAATGGAGTAAGGATGGAGCTTTCTTTGGAAAATACATGACGAGATATCCTAAGCTGTTCAAAGCATACAATACTCTTATAATGCTAATTCAGGAACTAAAAAGCTCTAGTATTATTTCAATACTTGCGAATGAGTCATCCAACAATGTCTCTGAATTGGTTCATGCAGACTTCATCTCACGTTTTCTAGATCCATTTGAAAATACTTTTCAGGAGCTCTTATATCATAAAACAGAATATTTTCTTAAGGAAACTGATCTTAGAGAAAAATTAGTAAAAGACTCTTTTGCTCAGGAAGTGATGGCTGAAGCAACTGAGAGAAAACTATCTGCTAATAAGCCACAGGCGTTATTGAATTCTTATATCATTCATAAATGCCTTCAAAAAGTTGAATATATTTGTAGAGGACAAAGACAAGTTCCAAAAGAATTAGTTTGTACTATTGAGGGCTTAGAGAAATTGTTACCATATCATTATCACGGGCGTGTGCAAACAATAGACTGTCAAATGATGAATTTTTCTTGTATCACTATGGATAATTTGAGCGAAATGTTGAAGAGATATAAATTACTCCGAAGCGATTATAATAACTATCAAAAGGATGCTGATGAAATGGCGCAATATTTTGAATTACAAGATATTATGAAGGCCATTGCAGGACTTGAATTGAAGCGATTGTATTCTCTCTGCTTGATCAAACAGGGAAAACTGTACGCTAAAGAACAAGCTAAGACAGGAAATAAAATCCCTCTCGAGATGCTGACACAATATTATCAGGTTGAACATAACCTAAGCGAGCTTCAAATGATCGAGAATGAATTCCTTCCATTAATGCTTAACCAATTTATGACTTGCAGTTATGTAGCCCAATTAAATAGTCCTAGCAGTGAATTGCTTTTAACAGAATTGGCAGATTATGTAACTTCATATGTTGACAAATCAAGCAGCAGATCTTATTTGATTATGCAATCAAAATTAGAGGATGATTCTAAAGATGCCCGCATCCGGCTCTACGCTAGACTATTGAAGTTACCATTTTTCTTTTCACAATTTTTTAAACCAGGTGCTGAAAATACAGAATTTTACCAAATTGGCCTCCGAATTTTTGGTTTTTTAGCTCCTAAAGATAAGCTAAGTTTGGCACTCACTAATAAAGAAGTCTGCGATATTTTTAAGATGGGAAATCGAAACTAAAATTGCAAAAATCTCTATATACTATCAACAGCCGGGATATTTCTGCCAGATCTGTTCACTGCGTTCTTTATTTTTTGAGTTTTCGCCGATATCCCAATCTGGAAAATCGTAAAGATCTATTGCAAGTTCAGTAATGACATCACGCAATTCAAGGCATGACAACCATTTTTCTGGTATTGCATTTACACCATACATAGTACCCAACAAATTACCGACAATAGCACCCGTGGAATCAGAATCGCCATCATGATTTACTGCCATAACTACACCTTGTTCAAAATTATTAGAAACTAAAGCGCAGTAAATTGAGATAGCTAATGCTTCCTCGGCTATCCAGCCATGACCAAGTTCAGCAATTGCAATCTCGTGTGGCAAATTACTTTTTGTTAACTGTTCAGCTAACTCAATAGCAGACAATGTTTCTTCATGATGAGGTACTGAGCATAGGCACGCTTTAGCAATGATAAGTGCTTCCGGTAGTGTAGCCCCATCTATGAGTGCATAGATTAATACTGAGAACACTCCTGCAGTTAGAGCACCCGTTGGGTGACCATGTGTCAGTCCGGCAAGTTCAGAGCCTAAACTAAATGTGTTTAGGTATGAAAATGCTGTCTTTAGTCTCCAAGTAAAAAGCCCGACTGGTGCAACTCGCATGACACCTCCGCAACCTTTGCTATCATTACTAGCCATCTCACCCAGCGTCTTCATCGCTCTTAATGCTGAAAGACAAGTGCTACCGGGCGCGCGTTGATCGTGAAGTTCATGCTGTTTAAATATCCAGCCTGTATTAATAATCTCAGATTTTAATCTGCAATTCGGTTGAAATCCTTGAGTAATTAGCCAACGTAAATAAGCATTTGCCGTTATCTCGATGTAATTTGAAGTTCGATTGAAGCGATCTGCGACCCAAGTACGCAAAAGTCCTTCCGCAGTAAATAATGTCATCTGTGTGTCATCAGTAATGGCGCCTAGCCTACCGTAGGCAGGAGAATAATCTGTGATACCCTTTTGACCAAAATGTTGCATAATTTCAGCGCGCAACATGAATTCGACTGGTGCACCCAAAGCATCACCTACTGCACCACCCAATAGCGAGCCCAAAAAGCGGATGCGAATTGCTTCACTTGACTGAGCATCATTAAGATTCACGTTAATACTCATGATTAATCCTTTATGCCGCTGCAGTATTCACTAGTTCATCAAGCTCGATTCAGATAGACATAGGCCCTTTTTATGTTTTATCTTCAGACTTAAATTTTCATAATCTTTTTCGGATAGTACGACGAATTTTAACTTGTTATATTTAGTAATATACACAGAGCCTCCAGGCAACAATTCCTCCACAGCTATAATGCCATGCCTTTTGATTTCACTAGCTGATATTGTTTGCATGCCATCTCCAAAGTACTATTTTGGGTACTAATTTTATTACGTATTTTTCAAATTAGCAAACTTTACAAATATCTTATCATACCGACGCTGCTACAAAGACTTTTTCTATAGTTTTCATAGGAAGAAATAATTTATCCGATGTATCATGATATTCAGTGAAATCATAGCGTTTGTAAAAATTGATAGCACTCTTATCTTTTGCTTTAACTATAACTGCCATTGAGGCAACTGTCTGACTTGCTACGTAACTGCGTTTTAATGCGTCAATTAATAATTTTTCACCCAATTGATTGCCAAGATATTTTTTATCAACCGCTAAACGACCAAGCAAGGTGGTGGGTAGTGTAGGGTAATATGGCAATTTTGACTTAATATCGACAGGCAGTTCATCTAACATAATTACGTTTGATGATAGCGTATAATAACCAGCGATTATCTCAGAACCTCGTTCAGAGAGAACGTAAGTTATCGAAACATTGCGGCGAGTTTCTTGTGATGCACGCTCTGCCAAATAACGATCTAGAACACTAACACCCGATGAAAATGCTTTTTTATTATGACGCTTATCAAGAACAGATATTTGGTATTGATCATAGTTCATTTTAAATTTTCTGTATTAACTATGTCGCTTTGCCGCTTTAAGTAAATTTGCATTAGGTTCAGGGGGATTTAGAATTGCTTGTACGAATAATTTTTGATCTCGTAAAGACAATTGAATAACCTCATGTTCCAATATGGTTCGCTTTGCAATTTCTTGCAGTGCTGACACCATAAAATCTGTCAACGATCTCCCAAGTAATGAGGCAGCTTGCTGAAAAAGATCTTTTTGTTCAGCAGTTACACGAGCTTCCAAACGAGCTGGTTTTGCATTGATATGTTTTGCTGTGGCCATAATATAAGCACTCCTCAATTATTCTTAAATATAAGTATACGGCAGATTGCCGTACATGTCAAGTATATATCTATAGGTATAACAATAGACAGGTACTATGTCCATACCGTACCAAATTGGAGGTAATAGCAGAATGGGGAAGGCGTGGCGTCTTGAGTCGCGACGCCTTTACACTGCCCCCCTTTCATTTCGCCGATTGACCCTCCGTCTTCTGAGCCATAAACTACAGTTTTGGCTTATCAATAATTACCTGATTTTATTGACCAATTGTTGGCACGAGAGTGTCTGCATTACGGTAACCGAAAATGTTCGTGATGTGACTGTTTTAAAGAACTATGAATTTAAGATTTGAGGAGTTTTTCCATGGAACAGAAAAAAGAACTGACATTATTGTCTGAATTAAGCACGATCAGCATCAAGAATTATTCCAATGCTTTGCATATTAACTTTATGCCGCAACTGCGCGCTTTATTAGATGTTGCTAGCGCGCACCAACCACCTAACGTGATAGGCCAAGAAGCTTTAGGCATTGCTTCAACAATAGAGGAAAGAGCCGCTGTAGTAACGCTGTCTGAAAAATCCTCTACTTTTGATGCATCAAAACGTGTTTTGACCGTGAAGGAAAAACCTATTGAAATTATTGTTGATAAGGCGATTGATGAAGAGACGTTATTGAATTTAACAAGACTGGTGGGTGAGCATTCTCCTAAATCAATCACCGAAGAAGAAGCGCGAATGCTGATGACACTCTTAGATCAACAAGGTTCCATTGATATCTTGAAATATAAACGGAATGGAATACGAATTGTATTCCGTATCCCGGAAAAAACCTTTCAACCTTTAATGGGATTGCCGCCGGCGTTTAATCACTTTACAGGGCGAGAGCGTGAATTGGAGGCGTTAAAAATACACCAGGAAGGTGTACAAGTCATTTCCACACTTGAGCCTCATCATGCTGATGAAGGTGAACAGGATGCTGTTACCTCACAAATAGCGGGTAGCGGAGGTATAGGAAAATCTACACTGGCTAATTTTCATGCACGGCAACAATTTAGAGAAAAAAAATATGCTTGGGTTCTATGGCTTAATGGCGGCTTAGACGAAAAAAATGCAGAGAATAACCTGCAATCTCAACTGTCCAGGTTGGGTGCTGAATTTGGTTTTGATTTGAAGCAAATAAAAGACAAAGATTTATATCGATTAATCTATAAAACATTATGTGAAAAAGGAAAAGGCTTAATTGTATTTGATGATATGCCGAATGCAAGTTTAGCAGCAGCCTATAGTCCGGAATCGTTTGATCAATCCAAAATGGATGTTTTGATCACAACAAGAAATGCTCGTTATTTCGGTCCGGGCATCAATAAGATAATCCTAGATGTGTTTACTCTAGAAGATGCGAAACAATATATCCACCGAATGCTTGAAAAGCCGGTGTCCGATGAGGATGCTGAGAAGTTAGCAACAACCTTGGGCCGTTACCCACTCGCCGTAACACAAGCAATTGCTTACATCAATGATAAAAAATGCTCCATAGATGCCTTTTGTGAGCGTTATAAACAATTTCTGAATGCGAGAAAAGCCTATTTATCAGAGCCTGTTCCTGGGAGTGACCCCTATGAGCTAGAGCGACGAGCAAAAGAACGGCAGTTTAAAAGTACTATGATCGCTGTTGTGCAGCTTTCATTAGAACAAGTTGAGGCCAATTGCGAATCAGATGAAGGATTTGCCCAAGCAAAAAACTTATTAATGGGTACGGCCTTTTTAGCGCCCGAAATAGCCATCCCAAAAGGATTATTACGTCAATGGATACCAAACGACCCTGCTGAAGTGGAGATTGATCAGACCTTGACCATCTTACGTCAATTCAGTTTATTAGAAGAATCGGATGTTCCTGAAAACTTCCGCATTCATCAAGTCATTCAAGACGTGATCATGATCATTGAAAATAAAAAAGCGGATGAACTGAAACAAACCTTGCATCAAGTATGTCAATATGTACGATCCTATTATCATTTAGATCATAACCTTCTTTCTGAAGAAATGAGGCAGCAAGCATTACTTCCACATTTACAACAATTAAAAGAGAAATTAGAGACTTGTGATACTAAGGATGAAATTGAAACCCAGAAAATACTATTAGATATAATGATTAGTATAGGGATGGTTTTTCGGCAGCAAGGAAAAGATAAACTCAGTGTGAAGTTACTAAATGAAGCAGAAAGTTTTTATAAGGCTCTTGGTTTAAATGAACCCGCTTATTTGATTAGAATTTTTTCTACGCTGGGTTCAGTCTATGGAAATCTTCGATATCCTAGGGAACAGGAAAAAGCACTATTACAGGTGATTGCTTTAATTACAAAAACCTACGGGCCTGAACACCCAAACCTTTTTCAAAATCTTAATAATCTTGCAGATGCCTATTTACATTTAGGCAAATTTGAAGAAGCCAAGCAAATCCTTCTAAGAGCAGAAAAAATATACTCTGCATCGAAAGATATCGAAGAAAGCTTTTATGCTAATACATTAGCAAATATGGCCTCTGTATACTGTGAGTTAGGTGACCCGAAACAAGGGATCGAATATAGAAAAAAAGCAGTTGCCATTCTTGTAAGAGATTTGGGGTCAGAACATATTTATCTTGCGCCCTCTTATGCCGATCTTGGGAGCGATTTTGGTCGGCTGGGTGATGATAAAACGTGTCGTGAATATTTAGAAAAAGCAATTTCAATACGTGAAAAATATTTTGGTGCAGACCACCCTGCTACGCTCGAGATCACCGTATTACTTTGTGAATGGCTCAGAGTCGGAGGAGATGCAAAACAGTCTTATCAATTACTTGTAAAGATCTTGTCTGTGCAGCAAGCAGAATATGGTGATGAGCATCATATGGTTGCCAAAACAAAATATAAAATTGCAAAAACGTTAATGACTTTGGGATCCTATAAAGAAGCTTTAGCCTATATTCAAAAGGCCTTGTCCGTGTTAACAGCATTTTATGGTGATGAAAATCACCTCCTGTTAGATGAGATTGAGATTAGTAAGAGCGAATTACTTCATGATCTTGGAGAGACAAAGCATGCATTAATACTAATTGATCAAGTACTGGAGAAGCAACGTAGATTTTATGGGGATGGTCATCATCATTTGAGTAAAACACTTTCAGCCAAGGCTAAAGTATTACTCGATTTAGGTGAGACTAAGGAATCAAAAAAAATTCTAAAGGTATTATTGAAGACAGAAAATGCATTTTTTGGTGATAAGCATCCAAGGACAGTTAATACTCTAGTAACCTTAGGTGATGCTTATCGACAATCCGGTAAAGACGTAAAAGCAGAAAAACTGCTTTGTGACGCTCGCGAAATTATCATCGGTAGTTTTGGCGAAGATCATCCGGAAAATATTCATATTAATTCTGCCTTAGGATTGGTTTATCTTGCTCAAGGTGACGATGAAAAGGCTTTGGATTTTCATCAAAGAGCGCTCACATTATCTGAAAGAGATTTAAAGCCCGATCATCCTGAAATTGCGACATCACTAACTCATTTAGCAATGGATTATGCTGCACTTGGAGATAGAGATAAAACAATTGAGTTTATCGACCGGGCGCTTGCAAGTAAAAAGGCCTATTACGGAGAAAAGCATCCTCACATTTTAGATTCTCTGATGGTCAAAGGAAACGCTTTAGGTGCTAAAGGCGATGCTGCCGCGGCCTTAGTCTTATTCGACGAAGCTTTGAGAATTCAGGAAAGTTATTATGGTGAAAATCATCCTATGTTAATCAGTACTTTAAAAAGCATATGTCAGGCTTTAGTAGAAATAGGCGAGATAAAAGAAGCAAAGATAAAACTGGATCGCGCGCAAGCACTATGCCATCAATTTGAAAAAGCGGATGCGATAATATATGCAGAAGTGCTAATGAACATGGCGAGTGTCTGTTCATTTTCACGCGATCAGCATAAGGCAATTGAACATCAGTTAAAAGCTTTAAAAATCATTATGAATAAGTTGGGCAAGACTCACCCCATGCTAGCGAAATCAATGATGAATTTAGGTGCTTACTATATTGAACTCAAAGATCCTATTAAGGCACTGCCTTATATTAACAAGGCCATTGATATTCAAACTAAAAAATTTGGCTTCGATCATGTAGAAACAGCTATGACACGATGCAATCGAGCCTTAGTGCAGTGGGATCTGAATAAATGTGATGAGGCAATAAGAGAAACAATCGCCATTTTAAAAATATTTCGTCACTATTTCGGCAAGTATCATCCAAAAACGCTGCATATACATAAGCTCATTTTTAATATTTTGGGTGATCATTCTAAATTAACATTATCTGTTTGTCCTAGTTTGGTAGAATATTGTGTTATTTTAGGTGAGAAATCATTGTTAGAAAAGTTTCTAGCAATTTCCGAGACAGAAATAGACCCATCTAAAGTACAATTGTTGAAAATACAGTCTTGTTTAAATGAAGAGGATTATGAGCAGACGTTAACGCTTTTGCCCGGTTGTTCTGAAGAGGTTAGAAATAGAGTTGATGTTGAGGAAATTAAATCCAAAAGAGACGATAAGCTAGTACGCTTGCATGTGTCACAATGTGTAGTAAATAATTATCGAAGGACTCCAAGGTACACATTTCAAACGATGATGGCTTACGTGGTTGCAATGCGTACTTTGGGGCACCATAAGGATGTAATCAGCGTGATTGAAGGCATGATTAAAATTTATAAGGATCCCTTTCAATTATCAAATTTATACAGAGAGTTAGCTAAATGTTATAAGCTGAATGGGGCTTATGAGGATGCTATGAAATGCGCTCAGGCTTCGCTTCAGTACAGGAGTGACCCTGAAATAATCAATTTAGCGGCTGATATCCAAGTTTTATTTAACATAACACCGCAGCTATATAAAATCTTAGATTACTTATCAGCACTAATGAAAAGTTGTGTGACACCTATCTCTTTTGGACACTGATTTTGTGTTGCCTCTCTTCACCTAAGCTTCAACATTATTTCATTTCGCCTAAAAAATGGCAGCGTCCAAGGGGGATTGTAGAAAGCATAAATCGGTCCACCAATGACGTTGAGTTTGTGAGCACTGACAAAATTTTTCAGTTCAATTAAATGATTTTGCAAATTACGCGCGCTAGACGAACCCGAAAAACGTATCACAACCGCTTTATAGCCATCCTTTTCTCGAAGTCTGACTTTTGTATTATTGGGATTGGGTAAAGTCTTTAAGGTATAAGATTTTGGCATAACAAACTGAACTAACCAGTTATTTATGTTTGCGTTTTGCTGCTGCATAACGGGCGCTGTCATTGAAATTGTTTCACTCTGTTGTTGTATGACCGGTACTGTCATTTTGATTTTTTCATTTGATTTTGTTGCAGCGGTTTTAGACTCATTATTACCAAATATATAATTAGCAATTAAACGAAAACCTTGACTAATTGCAACGTCCCTTTCACCCATCACTTCGACTTCAGCTATTATCATTGGTTTATAGGCTCGAATCTGAATCTGATCATATGATTCAATTACCTGAAAATCGGGTTCTTCATATTTGGCCATAACGATTCCTCCAAGAGAAAGTAGTAAAATAATAAAGTGTATTGCAAGATATTTTCGAAGATTTCCCTTCCGCGATGAGGGGTGTTAGGGGAGAGAATCGTGACTCTCTCCCCTAAATAGATTAAAGGAAGCATCTCCCGGTTTTAAAATCAACACCCCTGAATAGCGGGCATTGATTGATCTAAACACCCAAAATCCTTAACCGGGAGATGCTGTCGCTTGACCTGGCTCTTCAACTCGCTTCTGCAATACGACTTGCACATCACTAATGTATTGTTCGTGAAAGCCTGCCTCACAATAGCAGAAATAATACTGCCATGTACGAATAAATTCTTCGGAAAAACCTAAGCCACGTACAGTTTCAATATTGTTGAGAAAACGCTCATGCCAATGCGCTAGTGTATCAGCATAATGTTTGCCAATATCCGTTAAGCTTAGCCATTGCAAACGTGTGTGTTGGGCGATGCTTTTTCCCATGCCATGGATAGACGGTAAGCATCCGCCTGGAAAAATGTATTTCTTGATGAAATCGATATTTTTGATCGCCTGATCATAGGATTGTTCATTCATCGTGATCGCTTGTAGCATGAATAATCCGCCTGGTTTTAGCAAACTATCACATTTTTTAAAAAACTGATTGAAATGTTTATGCCCCACAGCCTCAATCATTTCAATGGAAACAATTTTATCAAATTGTCCATGTAATTCACGGTAATCTTGATTGAGTAATGTAATTTTATTCTCTAAATTAAGTGCATGAATACGCGCTTTTACATAGCGATACTGTTCGGTTGAAATGGTTGTGGTGGTCACGTGACAATGAAATTCTTGCGCCAAATGAATAGCTAAGCTACCCCATCCGGTACCAATTTCAAGTATGTGATCATGCTCGTTTGGAGAAAGTTTTTCAGCGATATTTTTAATTTTAGTCAGCTGCGCCTGGTGTAAATTCTGAACGGGGGATGTAAACACAGCAGATGAGTACATCAGCGTTTCGTCGAGAAATGTTTGAAAAAAATCATTTCCCAAATCGTAGTGCGCATGAATATTACGACGCGCTCTAGTGAGCGTGTTGCTACGTAGTCTAACTACTGCCGCACGCAGGCCTTGTAGTGCCTTTGCGAAGCGACCATCTAGATGGTTCATAACCTCTTGATTTTGTATTATAATTCTTAGCAATGCGGTAAGATCATCCGTGTGCCAATCACCTGCAATGTAGGACTCTGCTGCACCGAGCGATCCGTGCATCAATAATTTCTTATAGAAAGCATTACTATGAATATGAACTTTAGCAGACAGCCCCCCAGCGGATCCAAAAACCCATTCCTGGGTACCATCATGTACAATAATCAGACCGGATTGCAGCTTGCGTAAATTGCCTAGCACAGCATTCTTGGCTAACTTTTTCATAATCATCCCTGAGCATCGTTAGAAAAATGATACAATACCACATAAATCGCTAATTGAGCAGTGAAGAGTATTACATTGAATTTTTGATGTGTTACAATGACTTCTTAATTTACAAGAAAATTAATAATCAGTATTAAAAAAATTAATCCTAGTAAATAGTGCTGGATATAAACTTTAAACAAGGAACTGTGAATGGCTCTTAAAGAGAACATTGCAATTATCGGCTCAGGAATCTCGGGTCTTTCTTGTGCGCATATTTTAGGGCAACACGCCAATGTCACATTATTTGAATCAAACTCCTACTTTGGTGGACATACCAATACTGTCAGCGTACCCTACCAGGGCGAAGAGCATGCAATCGATACCGGGTTTATTGTTTTTAATAAGCGTAATTATCCCAAATTTACCCAACTGATCGAAAAGCTGGACGTGCCCTATCAAAACAGCGAAATGAGCTTCAGTTTCTCATCCAAACAATACCACTTAGAATATAATGGTCATAATTTACGCACACTTTTCAGTCAAAAAAGAAATTTACTCAGGCCTAAATTTTACGGTTTGTTAAAAGACATTTTGCGATTTAACCGTGATGGGAAACACTATCTATACAACGATAAAAAACAAGACTTAACATTGAAAGCCTATGTTGATTACCACAATTATGGCGAATGGTTTTGGCGCGTTTACTTGCTGCCAATGGTAGCATCGATTTGGTCAAGCACACCGCAAACAGTTGAAAACATGCCTGCGAAATTCATTTTATATTTCTTCGATAATCATGGGATGTTAAGCCTCAACGAATTACCTCAATGGCTCACCATCAAAGGTGGCAGTCAAAACTATGTCAAGGCATTACTACGGGAATTTACGGGAAAGGCCTTGAATAACGCTCACGTTAGCAAAGTCACACGTGATCTTTCCGGCATTACAGTGCATATCGGCTCAGAGCAGTTGCACTTTGACCAAGTGATATTCGCATGTCACAGTGATACAGCGTTGCAACTACTCGCAAATCCGAGCGCTGATGAAATCAACATTTTGAGCACCATTCCCTATCAAAAAAACGAAGTGGTTTTGCATACCGATGCTCAAATCATGCCTAAACGGAGAAATATTTGGGCCAGCTGGAATTACCACGCATCACATGAAGGACTTCCCACATTGACTTATTACATGAACCGATTACAAGCTTTAACGATACCGAACGATTTTTTTGTCAGTGTTAACATGACAAGCCAGGTCGAGCCTAGCCTAATTATCAAACGCTTTGAGTACGCACACCCTGTTTTTCATGAACTGGCAATTGCTGCGCAAAGCCAATTCGCAAAAATCAGCGGTCAAAACAACACTTATTTTTGCGGAGCTTATTGGTTCAATGGATTTCATGAAGATGGCGTTGCTAGTGCTGTCCGTGTATGTGAACAATTAGGAGTTTCATTTTGATCGCAGAAGGAATCTACAGCGGTAAGGTATGGCATCAACGCCTCGTCCCATTACCACATCAGTTTCGCTACCAGATGTTGATGATTGCCATCGATTTAGACAACCTATCCCAGGTCTTCACGTCAAAAAATATTTTGACACACAATCGACGCGGAATATTCTCCTTGAGAGATCGTGATCATTTTCCCGGTAGCTCGAATTCTTTGCGTGAAAATATTGTTGGGATGCTACCTGATGCCATTAAGACTCAACCTTATCGAATAATGTTAATCAGCCAACTTGCACATTTTGGTTTTGCATTCAATCCTATTAGTTTTTTTGTTATTACCTCTGCTCAAAATGATCAAATAGTGGGATTGATTCTTGAGGTACACAACACGCCATGGGGTGAACGTCACTATTATCCGCTATTTGATTTAAAAAACGAAGAGGGCGTACTACATACGCGATTTAAGAAAGTTTTGCATGTATCTCCCTTTCTTTCCATGAATTATTCCTATGCTTTTTCATTAAAACCCTCGGGCGATAGCGTCATGATCAAAATGGAAAATTGGCAGGATGACATTCCACATTTCTGTGCAGGAATTACACTAAAGCACCATCCTCTCGAATCTCATCAAATCACCTCACAATTTTTACGACACCTCTTTTCACCTTACAAAACTGTTGCAGCAATTTATTGGCATGCGTTAAGATTGTGGCTGAAAGGTGTGCCATTCTGCCCTCATCCTAAATCAGTGAAAGACTAATGCGTTTCCCAGCATATGTGCATCGCCTATTTCATTCAGTGTGTTATTATATTATTTGGTTTGTAGGTCTTTATTCTGCCGCGCAATTGCATTCGATTGTGGGTTTATTTATTACACTTATTATTTTTTTCTTGCAAATTTTTTGGCAATATCGTATCGCACAAGATACGCGTGATTTAATTCGATTAATAATTGTTTTGACATTCTGTGGTGTCTGCGTTGATAGTGTGATGGTATGGCTTAATATCTTCATTTACCAAGACAATATTTTTTATCCTTATTTATGTCCACCCTGGATGATTATGCAGTGGTTAGAGTTCGCAATAATTGTTCATGCATTACTAGAATCTCTCTGGACTCGTCCAATTTTGGCAGCTTTTTGTTGTTTGCTCGGATTTCCCTTGACTTATTTGGGCGGGGCACGCTTGGGCGCAGTCACTTTTGTGCATGGTAACTGGACTGTTATTCTGGTGGGTCTTATTTGGATGTGGTTGTTACCTGCTATCATGTATCAGCATTATCAAAAGGTACTAAGATGCTAATTGTAATCATTGCCTGGCTCAGTTTAATCGCTTTCATGTGTGCTGTTTGGTTGTATTACCGAGCAACAGGCATACCTAATATAGTAGATGTCGCATGGTCAATCGGCCATTGGCTTGCCGGCACCCTTTATTTATTTGCACATGGCACGAACACGCGTACAGTCATTCTATGGAGTGTGCTGTCGCTGTGGACACTTCGTCTCGCAAGCTATCTATACTGGACACGTGTACGTCCTCGCATCGTCGATCAACGCTATATTAAGATCCAAGATGCTACTAAGATGGCACCTGCGCTCAGCTTTTTTCTCAATTACCAACTCCAGGCATTTTTGATAATGCTGACGGTAAGCCCTTTGTACTTTGACGGTCAGTCAACCATCGCATCGTTAACATGGCTGGATTGGCTCGCAATCCCGACAATTCTTATCGCGATTATTTTCGCAACCATAGCCGATTTACAATTAAGGCGCTTCGTTAAACACCATAAAGGCCAAGTTTGTGATATCGGTCTTTGGCGGTATTCACGCCACCCCAATTACTTCTTTGAATGGCTGGTTTGGGTAGGTTTTGCACTGACGGCTTTTTCTACTCCCTATGGCTTTTGGGCAATAGTATCACCACTGACACTCTATTTGATTATGACAAAAATAACCGGACCGATGACCGAACGCGGCTCAATCGAATCAAAACCCGCAGCATACCGAGAATACCAAGCTAAAACGCCAATGTTTTTTCCTTGGTTTAAAAGTTGATATACATTCACTAACGATCCTAAGGAGGACCTTATTATGTTATTTATTAAATACTACTTCACTGCTTTCATTCTGTTTTTCATCATTGATATGTTATGGTTAGGTGTCATAGCAAAAAATCTGTATGCAGAACAAATCGGTTTTCTTATGACAGATCAGATTCGATGGGGGGCCGCATTACTTTTTTACGCCCTCTATATTACAGGACTTGTGGTCTTTGCTATTTTACCTGCAACAAAGGCTGCGAGTTGGCAATACGCGATTTTATACGGTGCGGGTTTTGGTCTGATCTGTTACTCATGCTACGACCTCACCAATTTAGCCACACTGAAAAACTGGCCGCTGCAAATCACAATCTACGATATGCTGTGGGGCACCTTTATTTCAGGAACTACGTGCATCATAACTTATTTCATCGGAAGTAAATTCTATCTTTAATTCGCAGAATAAGTTACAATGTGATCCCATTGAATGAGGGTATTATTATGACAGTAGAGTTACTTTCTCGAGTTCAATTTGGCACAACAATTGCTTTTCATATTCTATTTCCAGCCTTTAGTATCGGTTTGATCACATTTATCGCCATCATGGAAGGTACTTGGTTAAAAACACACAACCCACTTTACCTATCTATCTGCAAATTTTGGACCAAAATTTTTGCGCTAACATTTGGTATGGGTGTGGTTTCGGGAATTGTGATGGAATTTCAGCTCGGAACAAATTGGTCCGGCTATACTAATATGGTAGGACCTGTGTTGGGCCCATTATTTACCTACGAAGTTCTCACAGCCTTTTTTATTGAAGCAGGATTTTTAGGAATTATGATATTTGGCTGGAATCGCGTCAGCCCACTGTTGCATTATACTGCAACATTGCTGGTTGTAATTGGGGTAACCTTGTCCGCATTTTGGATCAACTCTGCGAATTCATGGATGCAAACACCCTCAGGCGCACATCTGGTTGATGGTAGATTTGTTGTCGATAATTGGCTTCAGGTGGTTTTTAATCCCTCAGTGATATTACGTTTTAGCCATATGATGTTAGCGGCATATTTATGCACTGCTTTTGCAATCGCAGCCATCAGCGCGCATTATTTACTGCGGCAACAACATCAAGCTTTTGCGAAAATTTGTTTTAGTTTTGCCTTGATGGCGATTACTGTATTAATTCCAACACAAATTTATTTGGGTGACGAATCTGGTTTATTAGTACTAAAACACCAGCCAATGAAAACCGCCGCAATGGAAGGCAACTGGGAGCCACAAAAAGGTGCGCCCTTATTGTTGTTTGCCATCCCTCATCAAGATACCGCGACTAATTCTTTTGAAATCGCCATTCCTAAGCTAGGGAGTCTAATTAATACCCATAGTTGGGAAGGGTATTTGCCAGGATTGAAGTCCGTGCCACCTGAAAACAGACCTAACGTATTTATCGTTTTTTGGTCGTTTCGAATTATGGTGGGACTTGGCTTCTTGATGCTGGCGGTGGCAATAACTCATTTAATATTACGATTACGTGGTAAATTATACACTAGCCGCTGGTTTTTGCGCCTATGTAAAGGACTTGCGCCGATTGGATTTGTTGCCATGATAACCGGTTGGATTACCACCGAAGTGGGTCGTCAACCTTGGGTAGTCTATGGATTATTGCGCACAGCTCAAGCGGTCTCCCCAATTCCATTGAGAAACGTAGTAATATCTTTGGTGCTCATTATTATTGTCTATGGGATTGTTTTCGGCATTTTTTATTTTCTCTATTTATTTAAAACCATTCGTACAGGTCCTATTAATCACCTAAAGATTGAACCCCAACCATTTGGCTATATGGATACACACCAACTGGAGAAACACTAATGGAATATTTACCTTTAGCCTGGGCTATTATAATTGCGTTTTCCATTGTTGTGTACGTCATATTAGATGGTTTCACCCTAGGTACCGCAATATTGATGCCTTTTCTCAGCATCAGAGAACGCGATCTTGCAATGAGCGTGCTGTTACCAACATGGGATGGTAATCAAACTTGGTTAGTATTAGGGGGTGCTTGTTTATACGGCGCTTTTCCCGCCGCATTCAGTGTATTGATGCCAGTACTGTACCTCCCTTTGATGGCGATGGTATTAGCATTGTTATTTCGCGGCGTGGTTTTTGAATTTCGCTTAAAAGACAGATCGCATGTTAAATATTGGGATCTCACTTTCACCATTGCTTCAGCAATAGTGATTTTTATTCAAGGAACAATATTAGCCAATTTCGTTTCAGGATTTGAATACGGTACAGAGCCATTATTGAATTCACGCAATAGTTTTTTCAGTCCCTTCTCTTTGTTTGTTTCTATTAGTTTAATGCTGGGTTATTGTTTACTCGGTGCAACCCGCTTAATTTATAAAACAGAAGGTGATTTGCAAGACAAAATGTATAAATTTTCTCTTTATTGTGGCTTCTCAATTATCGCGAGCATTGGCATCGTTAGTCTGTGGACGCCATTTGTGCATGAGGCGATTTTTTTACGTTGGTTCGGAAATCATAATTGGCTTCTATTGATGATTTTACCTTATATGTGTGGCATAACCTTTTTAATGTTTTGGTATTCCATCAGAAAACGCGAAGAGAATCTCCCATTTTTGTGCAGTGTGGGATTTTTTATTTATTCTTACATTGGTTTCTTGATTTGTTTATACCCTTATATTGTGCCCTATAAGCTCACGCTTTGGGAAGCTGCAGCGCCAAACGGATCTTTATATTTTATGCTATTTGGTACGGTTATCATGCTGCCAATTTTGGTTCTCTATACTGCATATGCCTACAGAGTATTCAAAGGGAAAGTCAAAAATGTTTTCGAATATTAACCTGAAGTTCATTACTTTTTTTAATAAAACCCAGTGGCGATGGTTTTTTGGCGTGTATTTGGCCAGTTTGCTCGTCATGTCAATGGTGTATACTTTAATTCATATCCTTGTAAAAATTCTCATCAAGGGTCAAATCTAAATTTGAGAGGCTCTCGCAGTATCCGTCAAACATAAATCTGACACCACCCCGCTTTACTGAGTCGGTGTCAGAATTTTTGGTTGTTAACTCCTAAAACAAGCTGAGCTTGTTTCTAACTAATAAAGAGGTTTATTGTATTGACATTGTCTCAGCCTGGCTCGCAACAAACGACAAACTATCACCTTTACGAGTCACATTAATCACTTGTCCACTGAGAAATTTACCGGACAAAATATCTTGCGCGAGCGGATTTTCAAAATACACTTGTATCGCTCTTTTCAATGGTCGTGCTCCGTAGACAGGATCATAACCAACTTCTGCCAAATAGTTCAGCGCATTATCATCAACTTTCAACGCCATATTTTGTTCCAATAATCGTTTGGCAAGGCGTTCAATTTGCAGCGCTGCAATGGTTCGAATTTGATCTTTCAATAGTTGATGGAACACAACCGTGTCATCAATACGATTAATAAATTCAGGACGAAAATGCTCACTCACAACTTTCATAACGGCTTCTTTCATAACATCGTAACCTTGGCCCGACAATTCCTGAATTGAATGAGAACCTAAATTGGATGTCATCACAATAACCGTATTTCTAAAGTCGACTGTACGACCTTGACCATCCGTTAACCGACCATCATCTAATACTTGAAGCAACACATTAAATACATCGTGATGGGCTTTTTCAATTTCATCCAATAAAATTAAAGAATAAGGTCTACGACGAACAGCTTCAGTTAAATAGCCACCTTCTTCATAGCCTACATATCCTGGTGGCGCACCAATTAAACGTGACACCGAATGTTTTTCCATAAATTCGGACATATCGATTCGAACCATGGACTCTTCCGTATCAAATAAGAACATTGCCAATGCTTTGCACAATTCAGTTTTACCAACACCAGTTGGTCCCAAAAATATAAAGGAGCCAATTGGGCGATTAGGATCTGATAATCCGGCACGAGACCGTCGAATCGAATTCGCCACGATTTTAATTCCTTCATCTTGCCCAACGACGCGACGGTGTAATTCTTCTTCCATTCTCAATAACTTATCTCGTTCACCTTCCAATAATTTTGTCACCGGGATATGCGTCCATTTTGAAACAATTTCTGCAATTTCTTCTGAAGTGACTTTATTTCTGAATAATTGCCGTTCTTTCAATTCTGAGTTACCCGCTTCTAGCAATCTTTTTTCTAGCTCTGGAAGTTTACCATATTGTAGCTCAGACATTCTCGCTAAGTCCCCTGCTCTGCGCGCAGTTTCCATTTCTAATTTCAGTTTTTCAATTTCTTCTTTGATCGACGCAGCACCTTGCAACATCGCTTTCTCAGCTTTCCATACTTCTTCTAGATCAGAATATTCTTTTTCCATTTTTTTGATTTGGTTTTCTAAATCGGATAAACGTTTTTTTGACGCCTCATCTGTTTCTTTATTCAGAGCTTCACGTTCAATCTTGAATTGAATTAATTTTCGCTCAAGCCTATCCATATCTTCGGGTTTAGAATCAATTTCCATTCGAATTAAACTAGCCGCTTCATCAATTAAATCAATTGCTTTATCAGGTAAATTGCGATCTGCAATATATCGGTGAGACATTACGGCGGCAGCAACAATGGCAGGATCAGTAATTTCAACACCGTGATGAACTTCATATCGTTCTTTTAAGCCACGTAAAATAGCAATGGTATCTTCAACACTAGGCTCTTCCACCAACACTTTTTGAAATCGTCTTTCAAGGGCAGCATCTTTTTCAACATATTTTCGATATTCATCTAATGTTGTCGCCCCTACACAATGTAGTTCACCACGAGCTAATGCTGGTTTTAACATATTACCGGCATCCATTGATCCTTCGGCTTTTCCTGCACCTACCATCGTGTGCAATTCATCAATAAATAAAATAATTTGCCCTTCTTGTTTGGATAGATCACTCAGGACAGCTTTTAATCGTTCTTCAAATTCACCTCGATATTTTGCACCGGCAATTAATGCCCCCATATCCAATGCCAACAATCGTTTATTTTTTAATCCTTCTGGAACTTCGCCATTAACAATGCGTTGCGCTAAACCTTCGACTATAGCTGTTTTACCAACACCAGGCTCACCTATTAAAACAGGATTATTTTTCGTACGACGTTGTAAGACTTGAATCGTTCGCCGAATTTCATCATCTCGACCAATCACTGGATCTAATTTGCCCTGTTCTGCTCTTTCAGTAAGATCAATCGTGTATTTCTCAAGGGCTTGACGCTGTTCTTCGGCATTAGGGTCACCGACTTTTTGTCCTCCTCGGACACTTTCAATGGCTTGTTCTATGGATTTCTTATTGGCCCCGGCTTCTTTCATAATATTGGCTAAAATCCCTTTATCTTCTAGAGCCGCTAAAATAAATAATTCACTAGCAATAAATGCATCTTTGCGTTGTTGAGCCAGTTTATCCATGATATTGAGAAGTTTCGTCAAATCATTGGAAAGATGCACTTCGCCTTCTACACCCTGAACTTGTGGAAGGCTTTCTATGGCTTTATCAAGCTTTGTTCTAATAACTGAAGCATTGATACCGGCTTGAGTCAGTAAAGAATGGGTGGCACCACCTGGTTGGTCCATCAAGGCCTTCATAACATGAACGGGTTCAATAAACTGATTATCACGACCAATGGCCAGTGACTGTGCATCAGCGAGTGCCACTTGAAATTTACTTGTAAATTTATCCATCCGCATCGCGTATCTCCTAAAATGTGCCTATACTATAGATATAGGCGGAAGGACTAATATTCAAGTATGGTTGACGAAAGTTAACTGATGCAGTTCGTGTAGGAAAAATGGAACAAGGATTGATCAATGCTCGTTAAGATGCAACCTTTCATGATTTCGTTTCTGATAGGTTTATTTATCGGTGTGGACAGAGAAAGAAGTCTACCTAAGGGGATGAAAGGTTTAGGTGTGCGCAGTTTTATAATAGTGGCGCTCCTAGGAACTATGGCCGCCTATGTAGAAGATGTTCGTATCTCAATGATTCTAAGTGCTTTTGTACTCTCAGCGATCTTACTCAGCTACTACATCACATCAAAAGGAGCAAAAGTGATGTCGAGTGTTGGCCTCACAACAACGCTCACCGGCGGCATTGTCTTCTGTTTGGGTTATATGTCTAAATTTGATATGGCACTCACTGCAGCAATAGGCGGTGGAATTTTTATATTATTATTAAGTCGAAATAAACTGCATACATTTATAAACGAAAAGATATTACCAAAAGAAATTCGGGCCGCAGCTGCATTAATGGTTATATTCCTCAGTGTGATTATTTTTCTTCCTGGATATCCAGTCGACCCTTGGGGATTATTTAATCCTCAACGTTTTGGAATGTTAATTGCCGTAATTGCCTCATTACAATTTGGCGGTTATATGATGATTAGATTGTTTGGTGATCAACTCGGGATGTTGTTCATAGGATTTTTCGGTGGATTAGTTTCAAGCACCGCGGTCTTCGCAAATTTACCGGTTTTTTTAAAAGACCGTCCTGATCGAACACGAATTGCTGTAGCAGCTGGTATTCTTGCAACAGTAGGTATGTTAACTGAGTTTTCAATAATTATTACATTAGCTGCTCATGATTTATTTCTTACCGTTCTTATTCCCGTTGCTGTCATGATGTTTATTGGTCTGGTGAGCACTCTTCTCATTTTTCACACTAAACCTAACCATGCTGATTTCGAAGAACCCCGTAACCCCCTGGATATTAAAGCAGTCATTTATTTATCCAGCATTATCGGTATTATGCTAATATTAGTAGCGTTTACAAAAAATTATTTTGGTGCCGAAGGTGTCCACTTAGTAACTTTAATTGGCGGCATTTTCGAAGTTCACGGCGTCTCATTGGCCACGGCCACACTTTACATCGGCAAACAGATGAGTTTAATTGAAGCTCACAACAATCTTTTACTCGCCCTTTTAGCAAGTTTTATCCCAAAATTTGTTTTACCTTGGACTTTCGTACGCGGGAAATTTGCTATCTTGATGTCTTGCTTTATGTTGCTCATGATCGCCGCTGGGGCTACTGCAGCTTTTCTCACGAACCCACTAGTTCTAACTTAAACGATCTAGTTTACATCTATTTCCTAACAACGCGTTACTCTTAAGATTTCGTTAATATTCGCTTGTTAGCATTGTCACGAGATTACAATTTTTTGGAGTTATTCATGACCCTCAACCGATCAGTTTCTCAAGCGATTCGCTTAGCCTCCGTCGCTATTTTATCGACACTTATGCTCTCAGGCTGTGTGCAAGCACTCGATATTTACGACGATGGATATTACCCTGCAGAACAAACCGTGGTCGTGAAACACACTCGTCCTGTCTATCATCGCGTTGAAGTTTACGAACCAAGACCTACTGTCATTATTAACCGTCAGGCCCCATACTATTACGGACCTCACTATTATCACCAGGCACCTCACGTATCAGCTCAAGTGATCATTCGCCCAAAACCTCATCATCATCACCAGCACAATACAACGGTTGTAAAGCCTTATAGTCAACGTGAAGAAGTGAATACCGCGGTTGTTAAAGACTACCGTCACAGTTCCCAGAATAATTATGAGACTCACAATGTACTACCACCCAGTAGCACTGTAGTGAAGCATCCTAAAAAAATCGTTATCCAAAGCACAGGCGATGCTCCCCCAAGCACCTTGGCTGAATAACGGATATTAAAGTGTGAAAAAGGGACCCAACCACCAGGGTCCCTTTTTTATTTTAAACTCCTTCTGTTGACCACTCATTCTGTGACCTAATTGACATTAAGTCTTTCTATGGTTACCTTTACGTCACGATTAACCCTAGGGAGAAGCTTTTGGCGGTTTTTGGTTTTGCTCCGACTCTAACACCACATTATTTAGATCGGACAGATTTACGACTTCAAATTCAGCAACATTTTCTTGATCATCAAAATACATCAACATCTGTTGTCATCACTGGAATGAACGGCTGTGGAAAAACTCAGCTTGCTGCACATATTGCTCAAGAAGCCTCAAGGTCAAAAACATACGCTTATATAGCCTGGATAACTCCCAACAGTTTAGAACATCTACACTCCTTATTAATCGCCATGGCAAAACAGTTCGATGTTCCTATAAGTGATAATACTTTTGACCTGATTAATAAAATATACAACGCTATCAGCGTACAACATAAAAATAGTCTGCTCATATTTGATGATATTAATTTTGAGCTAGAAGACCCTATGCTTTTGAGACCTGAGAAACATAATATTCAAGACGTTATCCACGCTGTATTTACAACAGTAAATCCTCAATTCTGCCCATACGCTTTTAAGATTTATGAATTCACGCAGGATGAATGCTACAACTACATTAAAATGTTTTTTCCTGAAAATGAGACTCATGATATTGATAGACTACGCGTTAAACTAGGAAATCACCCTTTAGCTTTAGCACAGGCCATGTCTTACATGCAAATGACTGGAGAAAATATCAGGGGATATATTTCATTGCTGGATGAAAAAACAAATTATCAACAACGTTTATTTGAAACTAACATCGGTGATTCCAGTAAAACAATCTGGACAACCTGGGATGTTTCTATAGAACATGTTTTAAAAACCAAAGATTCTGTCTCAAAATTATTACGCTATTGCATATTTCTCTATAATGAAAAAATCCCTAAGAATCTACTGACAACTCTATTTAAAGATAGACTAGAGTTAAATGATACCATCAGCATACTGTCGAAGTACTCACTGATTTCCAACCATTCTGAAGGCGATTACATTTCATTAAATAGCATGACTCAACAAGTACTACAACTAAAATACATGGATATACTTTTTAAAGAAATAAAAATTAAAACCTGTGTCGAAGAATTATTGGCAGCGGTAAGAAATTACTTCAATTTTGATACACGATTAATCAAAAAAGCAAGCAAAGAAATAATTGACATATTACCTCATTCGATGACGATCATTAAATTCGCTTTACAAAATAGCATACAAAATCATGATCTTTATGAAATATTACACACGCTTGGCCTATACCAGTATTTTACTCTAGGGCATCCAAGAGCGGCGATGAAAACATTAATGATCGCTCGATCAATATTGAAACAATTAGGGCAAGGATTATGCCTCCAACTGGCAAGACTAGATGCTGATCTGGCGGCCGTATACACAAGCCTAGGTCACTACCAAGATGCAATAATACATCATCAACGGTCTGCTCGCTTTTTTTATAATTATAACGCTGAATATGATAATCCTGAAATAGCATTAGCTGTCAGCAATCTAGGGGTAGCACTACAACAATCGTTATTAATTGGAAGAATTCCAGTGTCATCAGGGCTCATCACTTTTGATCAACATGTCCTATTTGGTAAAGAGAATACACAATATAAACCAGCCTATATCCTTGTACCTCAATTGACAAACGATATCGATAATATTATTACCCACCACGAGACATTACTCCATATACTTGCTGAGCATTTTGGTGAGACCCATTTTTTAATTGGAAGAGAACATTATAATCTTAGCTCACTTTATTGCTATAAAAATGATTTAGCTCAATCTCAATATCATATCAATATAGCCATTAAATTATATGAAAAACGCTGGAGCGCAAATAATATCGAGACTTTGATGGTTCATAATCTTGAGGGTATAATTCAATTTCTCACTGGCCAACTATCTCAAGCATTAGAAACCCAAAGAAATGTGTATGAAATTGCCAAACAATATCAGCAAGAAAATGAACATGTTTTTGCTAACATAATATTCCACTATGCTGCAATGTTATTAGAGAATAATCAAAAAGAAGAAGCCAAAAAATATTTTATTCAATGCGACGAAATGGAAGAACGATTCGCGCACACGAATAATATTAAAAAATCAAGCATATTGATTCAAGCAGTTAAGTATGGTTATCACCACACTGCACAATGGCTTATTGATACTGGCTTTTCTTTAATTAGTGAAAGAGACCAAGAAGGTAACACTGTGATTCATGCAGCTGCCATCACGAACTTTACCGATATTATCGATGAGCTAATTAATCGTGGCGTTAACTTAGAAGCACGAAATTCATATGGTCACACACCTCTAGGTTCAGCTATTCAGGCTGGAGCAATAAATGCTTTTGAAGCCTTGATGAAGCACTTGCCTTCGGCAGCTGATAAAGCACATCATTTAACAAATATTGACTCGCACGAATCATCTCCATTGGTTTCTGCGATAGTGACCGGCCAATACCAAATGACTGATCATCTTCTCAGAAAATATTTCGATCACCTTAAAATTGACACATTTAATGACTATGGATACAGCCCTCTTTTTTGTGCACGAATTCAAAAACATAAAAAAATTAGTGACTTATTAATTCAATATGGCGCGAGCCGTAATTTAACAAATCAATTTGGCCTTACACCAGAATCACTAATCAACATTATGTGGTCTATTATTAACTTCTCAGATGCAGATTTTCTATTGGCCACACATGACCTACAAGACTTAGTCTTATGTGGAAAAGCCCTCTTTCAACTAACCTCAAATCAGTTTTGTTTTTTACTTAATGCTTTGAAGTTTCATCCTACTATAGAGAGACTCAATATTCCAGCTCAGCGATACAGTAAAAAAATATTAAAAAGTCTTTTGGCATTAATTGAAAGTAATTCTCAAATCCGATATATCAATCTCAGCGCACATGCAATACTGAGGGATCAATATAAAATCTCTAATAATGATGCGCTATTTATTCTAAAAGCACTCAATAATAACAGCTCAATAATCCACATTGATTTCTCTAATCATCTACTGACCGAAGAAACACTCGAAATGTTTCACGAGCTCTTTAACAGAAACCGTGAACTTCAAGATAAAGAAAATCCTATCAAGAACAAAATCTACTCAGTCATTTTTGATGGCGAAGATTTGGAAATGACTCGACGCGAGGCTCAGTGTTTACTCTTACTTCATGATGGATTATCGGCAAAGCAGAGTGCAAATGAATTACATCTATCTCAGCGCACCGTCGAGATTTATCTTGATAAACTTAAAAAACGCTTTAAATCGAGAACAAAAATAGAATTGATGTCCAAGATCAACGCTCAAATAATTTCTGCTCTTCGCAATCAACTCAATGAAACTTCGACAGCAGTCAGTTAATATCTCTTTAGCGACTAATTCTATTAGCCAGTGCTTTTTTCAAGTAAGCACTGGCTTTGAAATAGATTCTGCAGTTGTGATCCACTACGAAGCTCTAATTCACTGAATCTAGGTTTAACTTATATGATTCATCATCGTACCAATTTTGTAAGTTAGTGTAGATTGCTGCCTTGCTTAATACATTTGAAATTTTCATCGTTGCCTCCTTTATTAATCCGGGAATTTCATCTTCCTTTGCTAACTTAGACTTTTCTAGATATTCATCAAGAATTCTTTCAAATTCTATATGTAATTCTTGGAATTCTGCTTGTTGTATGAATGCTGCTAAGTTAAGCGTACTTTTCCTGAATGTAGAACCATTCAAACTTTTGCTTTCAGCTTTAATTTTAGTACTCATAATCACCTCCTAACATTTAATATCTAATTACGTAACCAATTTACCATGGTTTTTTAGAATTTTAATCCGTACAAAATACGTATTAAACAATTCCTATTACTTAAAATTAACTTAAATAGGTTTCTAGAAGGGCTTTAAAGATCGTGATTTATTTTTTTAAAAAAAGACAGTTCCTGTATTAACAGAAACTGTCCTCTATTTTCTGACTGTTTATTACTACTCTTGATTTCTTGTAAATTTTGCTGCTTTTTTAAGCATTACAGCAAAATTCCATGTTGTATCGTGAATAAGTCCTGGCATGTCTTCCTCAGTGACTTGAGTTGATTTTTCTAAATAGTCATCAAGTATTTTTTCGAATTCCGTACGGAGGTGCTGGAATTCTGCTTTATGTACACTGGCTAGCAGGTTGTGAGCATTATTAATCAAACAAGTGCTCTTCAAACCAATCAACTCTGCCTTTGAACTTTTGCTCATGATGACTCTCCTTAACATATACTGCCTAAAACACGTTACTAACTTACATTAATCCTATTAAATAACCAATCCGTAAGATTACGTATCTTAACCACACCATATAATTACTACGAATCTATAACAGATTGATAATTTGTATCAATTAATAGCTTTATTCGTCTTCGTTAGATTTCTCTCATAAAAATGTCTCCGACAGTAGATAACTTTACGTATGCAACTTTTTGTCATTTTCGTTATTACGCAATAGTACTTACAAAAATATTTTAATAGTGCGTTATTTTACGTGCTTTTGCGAATTTTAAGTAATTGCTGATTTTTTTACCGTTGAACCGTGATCGATGCAACTGCATCGGCACTTGGTAAATCAACGTAGAGGTATCAGCCATGAAATCGAAATTAGTATTAAATCAAATTTCTTTAGATAATTTTCAAGTTCGTATTCCAGTAGTCGATAGCCATTCTTTCGAGAGAATTGTAAAGAGAGTCAATGACCTATCACTAGCTAAAGGAAAACGAGACAAGGGTAAAGTTCTTGAAAGTGTTCAAGATGTTGCAGAATTGGTTTCTCAAGTAGGTTCTGCTGTTAATGGTAGTGTTGCTGTCGGTGGCCTTGTAGGTATTGCATTACAATTGGTACTAAAGACAAGTCTGGCAGTAGCAAAAACCTATGCAAAACATCACGACATTCAAGCACTGACGAAAGCCATAGATTCTTCTGCCAATGCTTGTAAAGGTAAGGATTACGCAAAAGCAGTAGAAGAGGCAATTAATGCTTTACGTGAAGTTGACAACTTTAATAAGCATAAAGTAGTCGGTTTTCTGACGAATCGTGATAGCGAATTTTCAAAATACAAATTCGCATTGAGGCTGTTGCTGCAATATAATCTTGCTGCAGCGTATTATGGGCAGTTTGTTCAATCAGGTAAAACTGATTTAACATTGATTCAAGGTGCTGTAGATAGTATCGATAATATATATAGGGCTTTGCAAAAGAACTATATCGATATTTCAGCTTACCTGAAGGACGTTCATAATGACCTTCATTTGGTTCATGCGGTTGTAAAAAGTAATGAGGCTATTAACGCGTATAATAATGATAATTTAGCTGAAGCTAAAAATCTTAGTACGGGTTTGAGCTTCGATTATGGATACTACTCTTTCGACGCTAAACAAAGGGCCAAAGCGGGTGAGGAGTATCACGATGATCAAGTAGGTCTTGCAATTTGTGATGTTCTAAAAGCAAATGTTGCTCAATTTCGTCTAATACCACGTGATGAGATAGAACAACAATTCAATGACTCTTCTGTTAGCTTATCTCTAAACTAACAGATCTCAACCAGGAGGATGGTTTCAACACCATCCTCCTTTCTATTTAGTGCTAGACTATTTCTTATTGGCAAATGGATTTATCAAGGGTATGACGGACGAATTTAGAATGTGGAAGTAATTGTCCATTAAACAGTAGGCATGAACTTCTATTTTATAAATTTGTACTATTTCCGCCAATAAGTTAATAAACAATAGTCTCTGATGAACAGAGTTAAAAATCGGTTTTCTACAAGCGCCCCGATTCAACACGTGATACCACGCGCCTTCAAATTGAATTCTAAGAGGTCTAGTCATGAATGAACAATATCAAAGGCAAGAATTGAAATATATTTGTGTTTTGATTTCATTTCCTCGTATGCTCAATCAAATGGATAAATCTTAGATCTGACACCTTTCTTCTTTCTGTTTCTTTTTTTCACAACCCATTTGCATACTCGAGCCTTTACAAGGCACCTTTCTCAGGCGTTCCCGGTTAAATGGGAACCGCTGATCTTAGTTATACTTTTTTGACAAACTGAGATTTGAGCTTCATTGGACCAATCCCTTCAATTTTACAATCGATATCATGATCACCATCAACCAGCCGAATATTTTTAACTTTTGTTCCCACTTTCACGACAGATGATGAACCCTTCACCTTTAGATCTTTGATTACGGAAACGGTATCACCATCTTGCAGGATATTGCCATTCGCATCTTTAATAATGTGCGAATCATCCGCATGAATATTAGTTGACTCACTACTCCACTCATATGCGCATTCTGGACAGATCAATACCGCACCTTGCTGGTATGTATATTCGCAATGGCATGTTGGACAGGCTGGTAAATTGCTCATCACTTAATCCTTATCGTAAATAGGTTGATTATAACTCACAGACACGCATCTTTCTATTTTGTTTTATGCTAAACTATTCTTAGTAGTCTAATTATTCAAGCAAATGGATTTATCAAGAGTATGACGGACGAATTTCGAAAACAATTATTACCATGGCTGGTTGCAGTCGCCTTTTTCATGGAAACCCTTGATACCACGATTCTCAATACCGCTGTACCAACCATAGCAAATTCGCTCTCTGTTCCTCCATTGAGTATGAAAGCAGTTCTAACAAGCTACACCTTAAGTTTGGCTTTATTTATTCCCATTAGTGGCTGGGTTGCAGATCGCTTTGGAACACGACGAGTGTTTGCTTCTGCCATCGGACTCTTTATTCTTGGATCTTTTCTATGTGGCATATCCAATAACATCCATCTACTCGTTGCATGTCGGATTTTGCAAGGATGTGGAGGCGCCATGATGTTACCCGTTGGTCGCATCACCATTGCCAGAACTTTTGCACGATCTGAACTTGTCCGGGCGATGAGTTTTGTAGCCATTCCAGGTCTCATTGGCCCAATGATTGGCCCTCTGGCAGGAGGATTTATCGTCAATTATTTTCATTGGAGCATTATCTTTTTTATTAATATTCCTATTGGATTGCTGGGATTATATTTTGTGTATCGTTATCTACCTAACTATCGCACCAAAGATAATCCCCCCTTAGATCTCAGTGGATTATTACAATTTAGTTCAGGCATTGCGTTGCTCTCTTATATACTAGAAGTTTTTGGCGAAAACACATTAAATACTTCAGAAATAATCGGTTTGTTATTTATTACAATTATGTTGCTAATAGGCTATTTTTTACACGCAAATCGAATAAAATTTCCTCTACTGCGACTTAAATTATTTCGCATTCGCACATTTAGAATTGCTGTAGTAGGCAGTTATATTACTCGATTAGGAATTGGAGGAATTCCCTTTCTTTTTCCTCTCTTATATCAAGTTGGGCTAGGATTTTCACCGATCCAATCAGGGTTATTAATGATACCTCAAGCACTGGCAGCGATCAGTTTTAAATTTGTGATACCCTCAATGTTAGCTCGTTTCGGGTATCGAAATGTTTTAGTGATAAATACTGCCTTAATTGGTCTCATTACCCTGCTATTTACAACATTTGATTCCAGTACACCCGTGTGGGAAATAATATTGATTATGTTTTGTTTCGGTTTTTTAATTTCCACGCAATTCACCAGTATGAATACTCTCGTATTTGCAGATATCGTCAACACCGAAACCAGTAATGCAAGCACCATCGCTAGTACCATGCAACAAATGTCTATGAGCTTTGGTGTTGCACTCGCATCACTGCTAACAGCTTTATTTATTCCTGATCGCTTACACTCCTCAGCACCCCAAATGATTTATGGCATCCATGAAGCCTTTTTTATCGTTGGTCTCCTCACCATTATTTCAAGCTTAATTTTCTTACAATTGCGGGATAATGACGGAGAGTCTGTTAGCTTACATAAAACGATACTCCCTTAAGGCCAAAAAACAGGAAAACATACCGTGTGTATACTATAATCAATAGTATATCTTGGAAAAGGACCTAGACTTAAGGGATTGAGCTTATACATTATGAATCCGAACACTGACAAACCTACACTCACTATGGGTCATCGATTACAGAAAGATGTTGATAAAGACCAATTTTATCTTCTCTACCCAGAGGGCATGGTTGAACTAAATCAATCCGCTACACTTATTTTACAACTCTGTGATGGCCAGCACACAACAAATGATATTGTCAGTACTTTAGAAAAGAATTTTCCAAATGAGGAAATCAGGAATGATGTAATAGATTTTATAGGAGCTGCTTATGGAAACGGATGGATTGATTAAAAAAGATCTTAAACCGCATTGGTTATTAGCTGAACTAACGTATGCATGCCCCTTACAATGTCCTTATTGCTCAAATCCTGTCGATTACGCTCTGAAAAAAAATGAACTCACCACAGACGATTGGAAGCGCGTATTCACTGAAGCTCGAAAAATCGGTTCAGTGCAACTTGGTTTTTCTGGAGGGGAACCTTGCGTGAGACGAGATTTAGAAGAACTCATCTCTCACGCACATGAGCTGGGATATTATACTAATCTAATTACTTCTTCAGTCGGGATGGACGAAGAACGAATTAAAGCTTTTAAAAAAGCGGGTTTAGATACTATTCAAATCAGCATCCAAGCGCCATTTAAAGAATTAAGCGATGCTATTGCTGGAACCACTTCTTTCGATCATAAAATGGAAATGGCAAAAGCTACAAAACGAAATGGACTTCCACTCATTATGAATTTTGTGATAGACCGATTCAACATCGACTACATGAGGGAAATTTTAGAACTTTCAGTCGAGCTTGAAGCGAACTATGTGGAAATAGCAAACGCTCAATATTATGGTTTTGCATTACCTAATCGAAACCAATTACTTCCTACACAAGAACAAGTTAAAAATTCAGAACTCATTGCTCAAGAATATCAACGAAAATACTCTGATAAAATGAAAATTTATTACGTCATACCTGACTACTATGAAAACCGACCAAAGCCTTGCATGAATAGTTGGGGAAATATATTCCTTACCATTACACCCGATGGCATTGCACTACCCTGCCATGCTTCTCGTTCATTACCTAATGCTAATCCACCGAGTGTACAAGAACACTCTATAGAGTGGATTTGGAACGAATCGCCCTTATTTAATCGATATCGTGGCATGGATTGGATGAAAGAACCTTGCCGATCTTGTCCCGAGCGTTTCAAAGACTTTGGAGGATGCCGATGCCAATCCTTCTTATTAACAGGTGATGCGGAAATTGCCGATCCTGTCTGTGATTTATCGCCTTATCATCATATCGTCTTGGATGCAGTCAAAGATGCCAAAGCTCATGAAAAAGACGCTTCCGTAGACAAATTGATTTATCGGAATCCAAAAAATTCCAAAATATTTTGTGGAATTAAAATCGAACGTGAATAACTTATTTTAAAGTCGATAATTGGGATAAATATAGCTGATCAGACAATGACCAAAGAACCTGACATTTAAATAATACTATTTCTAAAGCCCTATCTTGCTGAGCACGTGTTATAAAATAGTCTAATGTATGATTTAAAGAAAATTCCACATCACGTGGAACTTCGGATAATCGATTACGAAAATATTTCAAACCCGCTTGATCTATCCAGGGATAATGTTCAGGCCAATTACTCAATCGTTCTTTGTGTATTTCAGGAGCAAATAATTCCGTTAATGAAGCACAAATAGCTTCTTGCCAAGGCGCGGACCTACAAAAACTAACATAAGCGTCAACAGCAAACTTTACACCTGGCAATACCCTATTTAATGAATTCATCATTTCACGAGTCAATCCGCACGCTAAGCCTAGTTGAAGCCATGCTTCAATTCCACCCTCATCTTGTTTTGTTCCATCATGATCGATAATTCGATGAATCCATTGTCGACGTACCTCACGATCAGGACAGTTAGACAGAATCGCAGCGTCTTTAATGGGAATCATTATTTGATAATAAAATCGATTGGCAACCCATTCTTGGATTTGTTCTTGATTAAGCTGACCTGAATTCAGCGCTTTATTATACGGATGATGAATATGATAATGTTTACCCAATGCTAATATTTTATTTTTGAACTCTTCTTTACCCCAAGGTAATGTTGGATCTTCAACACTCATAATTGAATTTCCATCCCATCAAAACCAATTTCTACACCGAGCTTCACAAGCTCAGCATGTTCCTGAGAATCTTCATCTAATATAGGATTTGTATTATTGATATGCACAAGAATTTTTCGAGGTTTACTCATTTGATTTAAATACGATAATAGCCCTTCATCTCCTGATAATGGCATGTGACCCATTTCTTTTGCTGTTTTTTTACCTACTCCTATTCGAATCAACTCGTTATTTTCCCAGACAGTCCCATCGACTAGAACACAATCTACGCTCTTCATCATTTCAATCAAATCATCTGTGATAACTTCTAATCCTGGCGCATAAAAAAGACTTTTCCCAGTCTTTAAATTTATAATTAGCAACCCTATATTATCTCCTGGCTCGGTCTTGTTGCGGCGCTTTGAATAAGGCGGAGCATTACTTTTTATTGAAAATGCTCTAAACTGAATTTCAGAATTATCGTTGATTTTGAATAATCCATCGTTTTCTAACGAAATAATATTTTGATCAAGATCACAGTAATGCGAAAGTACTTTTAAAATCGGAAAATCACTATTCAAATCATTAATTACATTTTCCGTTGCAAAAATATTCAAACTCTTATCTTCTCTCAACAACAAAAGTCCGGCTGTATGGTCTAATTGACTATCACATAAAATAATAGCTTCGAAGGGGTTTTCCCGAACTTTTCCAGAAAATGAATTTATTTTTCTTGCAATCATTTGATGATGGATATCGGGAGATGCGTTAATTAAAATCCACTTCTTATTCTCTAATTGTATCGCTAATGAAGATTGTGTCCTTGCTAATGCTTTTATTGTACCTAATCGAATACCTCTGCAATTATTACAATTGCAGTTCCACTGTGGAAAAGATCCACCCGCTGAAGATCCTAGTATGACAATTTTCATTTCAATCCATTGAATCGCATTTTTCACACTATATTATCGAATATAAATATACATCGTCACTTCAAAGCCAAAGCGTTTAACATTAAAGCTTGGTTTATTCCACGTCTTCATACCATACTCCTCTTTTAAATACATACACTGTAATTATAGCTTATAATACCAAGTAGCGTAACTTTATAATTAATTAAATATAATATATTTAATTCTATTTTTGATGTATTTTTTTATTTTATTAGCATTTCTTGACTTACGCAAATATCTCGTGCGACTATTTTGGTTCACGGTTGAATTCGGATTAATTAATACTGAACAAGGCGTGCGCTGTTATGGCAGTGGAATATTATCATCAAAGGATAAAACTATTTACGCTGTAGAAAGCAAAGTTCCGCTATGAAAGCCTTTCAATCTTCTTGAAGTGTTACGTACTCCCTATAGAGTAGACCAAATGCAGGGTGTATACTTTGTTTTAGATAGCTTTGATCAACTCTTTAATATTTTGAATCAAGACATTAATGGTGCCATAGATCAAGCAAAAACTTTAGGCGAATTAACTTTAATCGAGACTGACAAAGGAGCATCCAAAGATGAGTGGACTACTTGCTAAACGTTGCCTAGCTTGCGAAGGCGGCGTTAAACCATTAACACAGCCTGAAAAAAATGAGCTGTTAAAACAAATCGATCCGTCTTGGATTGTCAACGATGATTATACTGAAATTACAAAAGATTTTAAATTTAAAAACTACTATGAAACTATGGCATTCGTGAATGCTATCGCATGGATGGCACATCATGAAAATCACCATCCTGATTTAGTCGTAGGATATAATCATTGCCGTGTAAAATATTCTACGCATTCTATGAAAGATTTAACTGAAAATGATTTTATCTGTGCTGCAAAAGTTGATTCAATATTATTCATGGGCGCAGTGGTCTAAGTTAAGGAAGGGGTCAAATGTTAGCAGTAGGTATCACTTCGATTGCAATATTAGCAATTTTTTGAGCTGATTTTTCAGCCTCGATCCATTCGTACAATTCTGTGAGAAGAGGATCACATTGGGTGCAACGCACACCGCAAGCGGGTGTTTTCTGTAAGCATCGTACTTTGCCTTTCGCTATCCAGAGCTGAAGCATATCTCTTAATACATCAGAGTCAGATTTAAACTCTCGCTTCAAATCCATTAAACTAACGACGTGTCGTTGCATTAAATACTGTTTAACTTGCTGTAAAAGCATCATACTAATGCTCCTACCTTTACTTTATTGAGCTGTGTGCGATTTAAAGCTAATCGTTTCATTAGCAGCAGTACAAAAACAAAAATTAGAATTATGGAGCCTATCCATACTAATGATGAGGTAATATGTTGAGTGATGGTTGCAAATTGATAAAATATAACGGCTGCCCCATAGGCAACGCCGGTTGTCCAAAATGCTGAAAATATGGCCCAACGACGATTTAATTCACGTACCATCGCTGCGGTTGCAGAAATACACGGGACATAAAGTAAAACAAATAATAAATAACTAAATGCGGCTATTGGCCCACCAAAACGCGCATACATAACACCATATGCAGAGGACTGAGAATTTTCTATAGGAGCACTCGCAAGTATTGGGTTGGTAAAACTTTGTGTGATTTCACTAAGATTTTGGGGGACAGAAACTGCCGCAGCTCTCAACCCCTCAATAACCGATTTTTTTTCTGTAATGATTGATCCTTCTTGAGAATACAACGTGTTCAAAGTACCAACAACAACTTCTTTAGATAATACCCCAGTTAACAATCCGACAGTTGCTGGCCAGTTTTCATCGGTAATACCCATTGGGTGAAATATTGGCGTGATAGTTTGTCCAATTGAGGCTAGCACAGTTTGATGAGCTGCTGGTGTTTTTTGCGAACTTAGTGAATAGGAATTTAATGCACCTAAAATCATGCACACTGGTATGATGACCTTTCCTGCTCTAATTAAAAAATTCTTTAAATGATGCGTTGTTGGTCGCAGCAAAGATTTAAGAGAAGGCAAATGGTAAGAAGGCATTTCCATCACAAGCGTTTCAGACTGTCCTTTCAATAAAGTTTTACGTAATGCTAAGCCTGTTAATACTGCCATCAGAATGCCAATTAAATACAATGCAAATACAATATTTTGACCACCGACAGGAAAAAATGCCGCTGTAAATAACGCAAAAATGGCTAATCGTGCTCCACAGGACATAAATGGACTCATCATTATTGTGAGGATTCTATCTCTTTGATTATCGATTGTGCGTGATGCCATTATACCTGGCACATTACAACCAAATCCTACGATCATCGGGACAAAAGATTTTCCGGGAAGCCCCATAACCCGCATCAATCGGTCTACAACAAATGCAGCACGTGTCATATATCCAGTACCTTCTAACAATGCTAAGAAAAAAAACATAGCACCAATCACGGGAATAAATGTCAGGGTTGTATTAATACCTCGACCAGCACCGTTTGCAACGATTGCGATCACCCACTCCGGTGAATTAATTAGATTTAATAACTGCGTAACCCCTGTCACAAAAATGGCTTCTGATGATTTATCAAAAAAATCTTGGAAAGCACCACCCAAATTTATCGCAAATAAAAACATAAAATACATAGCAGCAAGAAATATGGGAATTCCGAGAAATCGATCTAAGACCCAACGGTCTAATCGACTATAAGGTGAAGTCTGTTCTTTATCCTTTTTGTTGATCACTTGCTTTTCAATATCAGCAGCCCAATTAAATCGTGTTGCCGCGATTAAAATATCGACCTCTTCTCCATTTTTTTGCTCTATTTTCTTTGCAATTTCAGCAATTTGTTCTTGATGATCTTTAAATATTAGTAACTCTTGAGCATCTCCGCTCAGGAGTTGTAATGCTTGCCATCGTTTTTCAAGTCCAGGTATTTTTTGGAGTGAAGCAACACCTTCTTCTATACCTTGAGGAAATGTGAAGTTCATTTGATTTTTTTCATTCAATGCTAAAACTTGAATAATCGCTTTCTTTAATTCAACAATCCCCTGTTCTTTTACAGCGCAAAGTGGAACTACAACACAACCTGTTAATTCAGCAAGTTTGAGAAAGTTGCAATGCTGCCGATTTTTTTTCAGAACATCAACTCTGTTCACAGCTAAGATAACAGGCACTTCCATCGCAATTAACTGTGATGTCAAATACAGATGTCGTTGTAAATTCATAATATCAATTACATTAATAACAACATCGACTCGTCCTCGTGCTATGACATCGCAAGCAATTTTTTCATCGATGGCACGCTCAGCAGAAACTGCGGTTAAATTATAGATTCCGGGTAAATCGAGAACTTCTACTGATGTTCCATTCTCACAAAATGCACCACTTTTTCGCTCTACTGTTACCCCTGGCCAATTGCCTACATGCGAACGGCCGCCAGTAAGGGCATTAAAAACAGTTGATTTTCCGCAATTAGGATTTCCGATTAAGGCGACTGTGATAGGCTTCATAATGCAATCTTCTCTAATTTCAGCACTGATGCCTCGGACTTACGTAAACTCAGAACAGAACCTCGTATGACTATCTGGACAGGATCCCCAAGAGGAGCGACGCAGGTGAGTTTGATGACAGAACCGGGCAGTAATCCCATGGCTAGCAATTTTTGACGATAATGAGGATCGCACTGACTAAAACCCTTAATTTTAGCCTCATCTCCAACATGTAAGTCTTTAATAGTTAGCATTGCGATTCCATATAACCCTAATACTTTAGATTATCACCTATTTGAGCGTATGCTGTCAATGTTGTTGAGAATGATTCCCAATAACGTCAAGGTCACATTCAGCGTGGCTTTGAGGCTAAAGATTGGCTCTAAAAGTCCACATGCTCTATACTTGCGGGTTGAACGTATATAAAGGATTATCAACCATGACTCACGTGAAGGACAACCCTATAGCCCGAGAAAAAGCTGCACTATCTCAAAAAATTGGATTTTGGTTTGATTCTCCATTTTCCGCTCTCACGATCAATGAAAATGATAAAAAAATATTGACGCAAGAATTATATAACGCGCTACGAGACCGTAGGCTCATCAATCAAAATAATTTATCTAATACGATTATTGCTGATACTTCCCCGAGAATACTTTTTATTTCACTATCTGACGGATTTACAATGGCTCAAGTTCAAATGGGGAACGGAGCAGGAATAGTACATGCACTCGAGCAAGCCATAAAAAAACTCATTAATCTCCCGGTAGAATATTACAAACCGATTTGGATCAAACTTGATATAGTCACTGAATCTAGCGTTCATCATCAATTAGATATCAAAAAACCCATTGATTTTGAACGTTCACTATGTGGGATCGCATTTACTCAAGATATCGACATGGCATTTTTACCTGAACAATTAACAACGTACACTTTGGTCACGAATAAGAGCCTTCTCCATAAACGCAATATTTTACGTTATATCTCTTCTAATTCTTATTTGACTGATCGTTTTGAAAAATTAAATGATCTTAATGACATCACGTTATATGAATTTAAATCTGAAAGTTTATTTTTTGATGGCAAGGCATTAACACCTTTGTATAGAGGACATCGTAAAACAAGCGTGCTATCCAAGGAAAATATTTTAAATTCCGTCTATCTAGCTGCCGATTATCTTATCCGATCTATTCATCTTAATGGACGATTTGTATACAGCTATCTCCCTAAAAAAGATAAGGAGGATAAAAAATATAATATTTTACGCCACGCGGGAACTCTTTATAGCATGCTTGAAGTGTACGAAATCAGGCGAGACGACGCACTATTGGCAGCCATTCAACGCGGACTGCGTTTTTTGATCAATCAAATGAAAGAAACCACTGTGAATGGTGAAAATACCTTAGTGGTTGTAGAAAATAATGATGTCAAATTAGGTGGAAATGGTCTAGCTGCTCTCGCATTAGCAAAATATATTCATATTACTCAAGAAAAACAATACTTACCGATTTTGCAGAAGCTTGGTGCATGGATTGTGAATACTCAAGATAATCATGGGAAGTTTACTATTCACAAACAAACCTATAATGGTGCCATTGACCCAGATTTTGCTTCAGACTATTATCCCGGTGAAGCTCTTTTTGGTTTATCACGCATATACCAGATCGATCCTAATCCACGTTGGCTGAAAGCTGCGGTTGATGGCGCATTATTTTTAATTAACGTCAGAGATAAAAATGTACCTGACGAACGATTAAATCATGATCATTGGTTACTTTATGCATTAAATGAAATTTACCGACTGGAAGCTCATCCTGAAATTCTTCATCACGCAAAAAAAATCACCACAATTATTATTAAACGTCAGTGCACCAAATCACCGTATCTTGACTGGATCGGTAGCTTTAATAATCCACCGCGATCAACACCTGGAGCCACGCGTATGGAAGGGCTCTGTGCAAGTTATCAACTGACTAAAGATTTTGGAATTGCAGAAGAAGCGCACACAATTTTCCAAGCCATTCAATCCGGCTTGCAATTCCAACTACAAACTCAGTTTTATCCTGAGTCTGTACTCTATTTACTCAACCCCCAAAGAGCCATGGGCGGATTTCATTGCAGCCTCACCGATTTTGAAATACGAATTGACTATGTACAGCACAATATTTCAGCCTTGCTTGGTTTTTACTCCATACTCTGCCTCGCGTCTTGAGCTCTAGTAAGGCACTCTACCTCTACTATAAATTAAATGTTTTTCCTGACCCTGTCGTCGGAGTGTCAACATCTTGTTTTGTAGCCCTTGTCTTTTGTAACACATTCTCAGGATAAATCTGATAAACTTGAATGCTATTACCATTACTTGCATACAAAACATTTCGTCTTTCATCAAAATGCAAATGTTTGATATTTCCTTGGAGAGGAATGTTATATTTAGTCTGACCTGTCGCCAACTCCCATATGATTAATCGAGATCCCTCGGAGTGAGTCTGCTCAGGATCATGATAAACAGCAATAAACAGTCCATCCGGTGTCAAGCAAGCATCACTAAATCCTTCGCTAACTGGCGTGTTAAATCCCTTCTGCTTAAAGGGAGGCGTATTATAGGTTTGGATATATTGTTTTTTTTCGATATCAAAGATTTTTATTGTTGGTGTATTTTGGCGACTATATTGTGATCGCGCAGAAACAACTATTAATTTAGGCGATATAAATTTAAAAATGACCTTCGAAGAAGAGCTTTGAAAAGTTTCAACTTCTTCATTGGTTAAGCATAAATTTGTATTACTAAGAGCATTATAGAGCCGAATTTCTTTAGGTGTGCCACCTCGATGATTTCGATCTTTTTCATAATGAACATACGCTAATTCAACACTAGATCTAAAGCAAGTTGGCCTAGGCATCTCACTATGCCATTCATTAAAATCGACCAACTCAAGATGCTTATGCTGTGTAATTTTTCCTGTTTTAATATCAAGCAAAGCACATTCATCTTTATACTCTCTTTTGCCTGAAATCAGTACCGAATTCGCGTTTATAACTTGTACAATATTCACATTCGTATAAGCCAAAGGATAATTCTTCTCTTCAGCTTTGTTTACAATATTCCACAACACTAATTTTACGGGTTCTTTATTGTTTCCTCGCTGCTCTGTCGATTCAAAACAGAAAATAAAGCGTTTTTCATCGACAGCGAGCATTGTAAACCTATTTGAATTGGTACGTTCGCTCAGTTTAATGGAAGATAGAATACTCTGATCACTCGATTTAGTTAAATCAATAACAAACAATCGTGAAACACTACCATGATCTTCTTCAGTTACACCACAAACAATAAAATCTGCTCCTACTGGCATCATCACTTTGATTTTCTTACCACAGGTTATTGATTTAATAACGCTGGGGACAAATGCCTTTAACTGTTTTTGTTGTTCTAATTGAAGCAACCCTTGTGAAATAGCTAGTTGCTCACTCTGCGTCCGCTGCGCTACAACAATAGCTTGTTCATGCTTTTGTAATGCAAGTAAAAGCTGAGCTTTGGCTAATTCTAGTTGTAAGCATTTTGATGTTAGATCCCTTATTTGATCTTGCAATGGCTCGATTAAAAAAGCGAATTTAACTCGTCTTCGTTCTTTTTCAATACGAGTTGATAATAAAGAATTGCATAATCTTTCTGCAAGCTTAGGAGGTGTCTCACCGTCATTACTTGGTATTTTACCATCAGCACCATTTTCAAATAGCGATATGATAATAGTTAATTCATCATCCGGTATCTTTTCGGCGGCTTTTCCCAATCTTTCAGCACACGCTTTTACTGCCGTATGCAGAAAGGTAAATCCCGTTTTTGTTTCTTGCAAATTAACTGTAATTCTCGGAAAGAGCGTATTTAATAATGTGGGAATATGTCTGACAATAGCTTGATGAGCAAGAGAATGATAGAAGAATTGAGCATCAAATTTTAAATACTGGCACCAAGCATCTAAACCCTCAACACCCATGGTTTGAGCTACTTTTTGTGTCAGTATTAAAGAACCTTCTTTTAATATTTCAGCCTTACGTTTTTCAGACTCGTCTGCAGGAAGTTTTCCTAACACAAGTCGAAACACTTCAACTGAAGCTTGTTCGCTAGCTGCGAGTAAAACCGTCAATCCTTCTTTATTTAAACTTGTGGTAGTTAATCGAGGATCTTTCTGTAGAGTATCTTTAATTTGCTGAGTATTTCCCTCTCTAATCGCTGTAGCCAACTCATTTTTAATAGCTTGAGGCAAGTAGACTTTATCTTCATCATAAACTTCTGGATGTTCTTCTACATAGGCTCGCGCCATACTTCTGACCAAGTCGTTAGAAATTAATTCATCCGAAATTTCTTCACTTGTGAGTGGGTCAGTTATAGGCAGATTTGATTCTTTTCTCCTGCGTATCCACTCCTCAATTTGTTCACGCTCGTACGTTTTACCTGTTTTGGTTTTTGTCCTAGTTGATACGGGATCATAAAAAATTAGACCTGAAATTGGATCTTTTAAATCCTGTAAAATCTTTTGCATGCTGTTCTCCTTAACATCAATTTTAGTTGACTTATGCTAACTCAAATTGGTTAACGAATCAAGATAAGTCTATAAGCCTAAACATCGCGCCCTTTGTTGTGATAGTTTTACAAAATCATTGTTAAATCAAGCCAAAAATATCTGCTTTATGGTGTTAAATTACACTTCACGCAATCTGCCATCTAACACTTGTAATCTGATTTTACTTGATTCATTTTTGCGCTTTAATAAATCAACTTTCCTTCAGAAGGTTCTTTAAAGGCATTGGATTTCTCGAGTTGAGCGAGAGCAAGATCATATTTCTGAAAATTAATATTTGAAGTAAATTCTTGAGCACGACAAAGCATTTTAATATAGGCTTCGGGGTCCTTACTTCGACTCAGTCTTCGTAGAGCTAAAAGATAGTCTTCGCGATAAACAGTAGGTATAATGATGCGGCATTCGTTGTTTTTAACAAGCTCTGAATTCATCATGATTCTAGAAATCCTGCCGTTACCATCGACAAAAGGGTGGATTTCGGAAACGACGAACATGATATAAATAGCTCTAGGTAAGCCTTTATCAAGTGAGTGATAAAATTCAAAAGCTTGTTCAAGAGTGCCTATTACCAACTCCGGATTCACGAACTGGGTACTTCCCGCCCTATTAGTTGTCTCTTTAAATTTTCCTGGCAATCGATCCTTACGCACTGACATGAGTGTATAGTGTCTAGACTGTAATAGCCTAATCAAGTCTTTAACTGTTTCTGGTGTTGTTTTCATTTCAGTAATGCTAGACACTAGTTGATATGTACCCAATATATCGTGCGAATCTTCTGGTCGTTCTTTGATAATTTTTTTTTCAAAAACTATTTCTTTAGCTTCATCTACTGGAAACTCCGTTCCCTCGATATAGTTTGAGAAATAAGCTTCAAAAAAAGCTAAGTTGTTATTCCATTGTTGCTCTTTATGATGAAAAATTTTTTTAGGCAAAATACTTCGAATCAATAATTCACAAAGAATCGAAAATAATTCAACTCTATCTGTATCATAGGCTTTACCAGCTGCTCGTGCTTTAGCATCAGGAGCACTAAGTTTTGCATTTTGAGTTCCCAATAAAGTGCCGATTATACTGTCAAGTAATGTAAACTCCTTAGTTAATCCTAGAGCGGGATAGAGTCGTCTTGCTTGATCACGTAACTGATTCAATTCATCATCACCGTGAATACGAGCTAACTTATCGAGATGAGATTCTATATATTTTTTACCTAATGACTTAGCCATTTTGCCACGACTAGGCTCTAAATTCTCGAGTAGCGCCCTTGGGCGAGAAGCCAAAAATAATCTTTCCATAAAAGGTGTATCTCCAGGTTGAGGCCCTGGACCTTCTATCAATCGAATGGTTAAGCCTGGTAAAGTTATTTTTTTCGTATATTTATAAGACAGTACGATAAAACCAGCAGGTGAAAGCCCCCCTTCCAACGCACTGCGATGACTGATCACTCCCTCAGGAAATAGATGACTTATAATGGGATAACGATTTCGTCTGATGATATCAACTGGCTCATCCTTCCAATTAGAGGTATAGACCCGGGGTGCAAGCTTTCGAAGCACTCCAGCTTTTATAGCCCTGTGTATTCTTGTCGCAGTCTTTGCGTCTGGGGAGCTAAAAACAACCTCAGGCCATCCACCACCGAATAAATCTTCCACTAACTCTCTCCAATCCTGGAATAATGTAATATATTTTCCACTAAAACTTGTTTTTTGTCAAATATTTTCCACTAAGCTCAGAACAAGTCAAATGGCTATTTTTTCTGAACAATAAGCTATAGGGGATAGTAAGAGGGGGGAAACGAATCTCTACCCCTAATGAATATATATCATCTTCAATAATAAGGGAGGACTTTCTCGTTTTAGCGTGAAATCCAGATCTCACTCACTAATTATTGTCCTAGATATTGATTATATAAATGAGCATATTATGAGTACTTTTTAAATGGTTTAACCTGCGAATTATAAAAATCCGGCTTGATTTTTATACTATAATTAAGTGGCTATATTCTTCAAATTACATGGAATAGTAAATGAATGTTATTGAAAAAGCTAATTATCTATTATTTGAACTGAATAGTATGTACCCTAAACTGGGTCAATCGTTTCGTTTGAGTGAGATTATTGACAAATTTAGTAGTAAAACTGATGAAGAAAAAAAAGAAGTAGTGTTTTTAATTAAAGATGTGTTAGCAAAAGAACTTAATTATCTCGTTGATGACAACCCTAAAAATAACAAAGAAAAATATAAAATCACGGCGAAGGGCCATGTATTTCTGAATGACGCTTTACATAAGCCCGTACCGACAAATACTGTTTTTTGTGCAATGTGGTTCGATAAAAGTACTGATACTCTATGGGAAAAAGCAATAAAACGATCAATAAAGAAGGCTAACTATGATCCTAGAAGAATTGATGAAGAACACTTTTCAGAAAATGTAATGGTTAAAATGTACCAACTAATAAATACTAGTCAGTTCGTAGTAGCTGACCTGACAGGTGAGAGACCTTGTGTATATTACGAAGCTGGATATGCTAAAGCTCAAGGGATAAAAGTAATATTTACAGCTAAGGACAAAGAAAAAATACATTTTGATGTAAGTCAATATCCAATTATTTTCTGGAAAGAAGAAGAAATGGATAAATTTTCTTCTAATCTATATGATAGGATCATTAATATAATGTCCTAATTATCGGAGCTTAATGAGGTCACATCTAATGTTGTCTCATGAATTCAAAATTAGTTCCATCAGATAAAAAAATAACCCCACTGATACTATGCATTTCAGCGATATCCTAAGTGGCACTTAGGACTTTATATGCAGCAGGGCTGCAGTGAAACAAACTTAATCCTAAGATCAATTTCAAGAGCTAATTAGCCTCTTCTATTCAATCCCGCGAAGTTCTTTAGGCAAAGCAAAGGTGATAGTTTCTTCACGCCCTGCTAGTTCATTCACTAAGTCAGCACCCCACTCTCTTAGTTTTGACACCACATCCTGTACTAGAACTTCTGGGGCCGAAGCTCCGGCGGTGATACCAATAATGTTTTTATCTTTGAACCATTCATCTTTCAAACAAGATGCATCGTCTATTAAGTAAGCAGGTGTTCCCAATCGTTCAGCGAGTTCACGTAAACGATTTGAATTCGAACTTGTCGCCGAACCTACTACTAAAACAATATCCACTTTTTCCGCGAGCTCTTTAACAGCATCTTGTCGATTTTGTGTCGCATAACAAATATCTTCGCGTTTTGGCGCTTGTAATTTTGGAAAACGTTTTTGCAACGCGGCAATTATTTTTTGAGTATCATCAACAGACAGTGTTGTTTGTGTGACGAAGGCTAAATTCTCTGGATCTTTTACTGTTAAATTTTCTACATCATGTTCGTTTTCTATAAGGTACATTCCACCTTCTGGATTATCATATTGCCCCATAGTGCCTTCGACTTCAGGATGTCCTGCATGTCCAATTAAAATACATTCTTGTCCTCGCTTACTAAAACGAGTAACTTCTATGTGAACTTTTGTTACCAGCGGACAAGTTGCATCAAAGACTTTAAATTGTCGAACTCTCGCTTCATCACGAACAGCTTGTGAAACTCCGTGCGCACTAAATATTACAGTTGAACCTTCCGGAATTTCTTTTAGATCATCAGTAAAAATAGCCCCACGAGATCGAAGATTTTCCACAACATGGAGATTGTGAACAACTTCATGACGAACATAAATAGGCGCACCTAATAAATCAAGAGCGCGCTCAACAATATCAATAGCTCTATCAACACCAGCACAAAATCCACGAGGGTTTGCTAAAATAATTTTTTTCATGATTATACTCTATTTCGACTTATCCATATAATATCAATAACAAGCATAACTGCTCCAACACAAACTGCACTATCAGCGATATTAAAAACTGGCCAATGCCATTGATTAACATACACATCAATAAAATCGATCACATACCCAAAGCGCACTCGATCGATTAAATTTCCGACAGCACCACCCAAAATAAGAGAGATACTGACCGCAACCCATCGACTGCTCGATTGTAAAGTAAATAACCAAAATAATAATCCCATTACGACTAACGCAGAAAAACTGCTAAATAAATACTTAGCCAATTCGGGATATTGCGCCAACATACTAAAAGCAGCCCCTGTATTATGATCTAAAAATAATCGTAAATAAGGCATCAAATCATAAGAAACATGTAGCTCATAATTATTACTGATCCAATATTTACTGTATTGGTCGAGAAAAATAACTAACAGGGAAATCCATATCCACACAAGTGCGGTTCTTGAAGAACTTTTACTACTTTTCATCAATCCAACTCCAATTTAATCCGTTCCAGACTTCGAAAATATTAATTCTAAACAAAACATCTAACAACTCAAGATACTACACCGTCGCTACTGTCGCTAGACGAACTCTCTAACTTCACCGTTACCGTCAACGTTCGTGACACAACGAGCACAAAGCTCAGGATGATCTTCGTGTGAGCCGACGTCAGATGTTCGGTGCCAACAACGATCACATTTTTTGGAAGAGGATGCTTGAACATCCAACCATAAATTCTCTACTTCGGTAGAAACAGCTTGGCCATCTTTATCTTTTAAATCTGCAACGCCAGCAGAAGATGTAATAGTCGCAAACCGTAATTCATTACCGAGGTGTTTTAATTTTTCGGCAAAATCACCTTCGCAATATAATGTGACTTCCGCTTCCAAACCAGAGCCAATTTTTCCTGCATTTCTGCAGTTTTCTAATTCTTTGTTAACGGCTTCACGCGCAATAACGATAGTTTCCCAAGCATTAAACTCTTCTTCGGGTATCCAAAATAATCCTTCATACCAAGTGGTTAAAAATATTGAATCACTTTGTTCGCGCGGGATATGTTGCCAAATTTCTTCTGCTGTGAAACTAGTAATTGGTGCTAACCAACACGCTAAAGCATGAACAATATGATACAGTGCTGTTTGAGCTGATCGTCTAGCAATACTATTTTCGCGCGAGGTATATAATCGATCTTTTAAAACATCAAGATAAAATCCACCCATTTCGATTGAACAAAAATGATGTATTTTCTTTACGACTGAATGAAATTGATATTCACGGTAATCATTAATAATTTCTACTTGAGTTCTTCTTGCACATTCAATCGCCCAACGATCTAATTTTAACATGGCTTCTGATGAAAGCATCATGTCAGGTTTAAAATCATACAAATTCGACAGTAAAAAACGGGCAGTATTTCGAATACGGCGATAGGCGTCACTTGTTCGGGTTAAAATTTCGTCAGAGACAGACATCTCTCCACGATAATCAGTTGTTGCAACCCAAAGACGTAAAACATCTGCGCCCAATTTTTTAATGACTTGTTCAGGCGCAATAACATTCCCGATCGATTTTGACATTTTTCGACCCTGAGCATCAACAGCGAATCCATGCGTTAATACTTCGCGATACGGTGCAATGCCATACATTGCAACAGAGGTCAGCAAGGATGTTTGAAACCAACCGCGATGCTGGTCAGATCCTTCAAGATAAATATTCGCGGGTCGCGCTAATTCAGGACGTGCTGCCAATACACTAGCATGCGTCACACCTGAATCGAACCATACATCAAGAGTGTCAGTCACTTTTTCATAATTCTCTGCATCCGCACCGAGTATTTCTTTAATATCTAAATCGGTCCACGCTCCAACGCCTATTTCTTCAACAGATTTTGCGATCTCTTCAATAAATAACAATGTATCAGGATGCAATTCATTGGTTGTTTTGTGCACAAAAAGCGGCATTGGTGTGCCCCATACTCGCTGTCGAGAAATACACCAATCAGGACGTTTCGCAATCATGTCGGTAATTCGTGCTTCACCCCAACCTGGAATCCAAGACACCTTCTTAATTTCTTCAAGAACCTGATCACGCAATCCTTTTTTATCCATACTCACAAACCATTGTGGCGTTGCACGATAAATCAACGGGGTTTTGTGACGCCAACAGTGCGGATAACTGTGTGTAATCGAAGCCTCATGAAAAAGCAAACCATTTCTACGCAATAAATCAATGATATGTTCATTCGCTTTAAAAACATGCATTCCAGCAAAATGCGGAATATTGTCGTGGAAACATCCACGATTATCGACAGGATTATGCATCGGTAAATGATAATGAGATCCTACGATATAATCTTCTTGACCATGTGCAGGTGCTGTATGCACTGCACCAGTTCCCGCATCTAAAGTAACATGATCACCTAAAATGATTGGCACTTCTCTAGGTAAGAATGGATGTTGCAATAATAAATGTTCAAATTTATCTCCGGATGCATTAGCCAACACTTGATAATGATCAGAACCATAACGTGACATAATAGACGATAATAATTCTTCAGCGACTACAAAATATTTTTTTGAATGATCTATCCTCGCTTCAACTAGCACATAAGAATGTTTTGGATTTAAAGCAACCGCTTCGTTTGCTGGTAACGTCCAAGGTGTTGTTGTCCAAATTGGAATAAAAATTTCGGATGCCGTATCAAGCGCAAGCCCTAGTCGAGATAAAAGTGAAGCGGTATCTAAAACAGAAAATCCTACATCGATCGCATGAGAAACTTTGTCTTGATATTCAACTTCGGCTTCTGCTAATGCAGATCCACAATCAACACACCAGTAGACCGGTTTACGACCATGCGTTAAATGTCCATTCTCAATAATTTTTCCCAACGCTCTAATCGTAGTCGCTTCCGCAGAATGATCCATTGTTGTATAAGGATGATCCCAATCCCCAAAAACACCTAATCGTTTAAATTCTTCACGCTGAATATCAATTTGAGAATTCGCATAGGCTCTACATTGCTCACGAAAATCATGAGGTTTGACATTAACCCCTACCTTCCCAATTTTTTTCTCAACATTCAATTCAATGGGTAAACCATGGCAATCCCATCCAGGTACATAAGGTGAGGCAAATCCGCTCAACAGTTTCGATTTCACCACGATATCTTTTAATGTCTTATTAACAGCATGACCAATATGAATATGCCCATTCGCATACGGCGGCCCATCATGCAAAATAAAGCGTTCACGCCCTTCCGTCTGTTTTTGAATTTGTTCATACAAATGCATCTCTTCCCAGCGTTGGAGCATAATAGGCTCACGCTCGGGCAAGCTTGCCTTCATCGGGAAATCAGTCGTGGGTAGATTCAGCGAATCTTTGTACTTACTCATAATGGGTCTCAAAATAGCCAAATATGCGAGTATACTCCAAGGGATAGGCCGAGGGTAGAGGGTTGGGGTCAAGTCAAGATTTGACCCCTTGACCTACCCCTTGGTATCATCAGCCACCAATATTGATCTCACTAGGATAAGGACTTGCCATGTTAAAAAAGCTTCTCTGTATTTTGACGATCTCATGCTGCTCACCATTGATGGCGTTGACATTATCCAGCGATTCTTGGCACGAATTTGGTTTTGTAGGATCAAATTATTTGTGCCCCAACCAAGGTGGTGACAATATTTCCCCAGAGTTAAGCTGGACAGATATTCCACCCAACACGAAATCATTTCTCCTATTTTTACACGATCCTGATGCACCCCACGCCGCAGGATTTGTGCACTGGGTTGTTTATATCAACGATCCCAAAATTAAATCCATCGAAACAGGATTTACACCCTCAACAAGTTCACAAGTAGTATTTGGTTTAAACGGTATGGAAAAAAATGCTTATTTTGGACCCTGCCCTCCTAGCGGAACAGGCACACACCGCTATATATTCACGTTGTACGCTTTAAATACTCAACTTAACATTAAAAAAATTGATCAGCTTCATCAATATGATTTAGTGAATTTGTTGTACGGAAAAGTCCTTTCTCAAGCATCGTTTACAGGACTATACAAAAATTCAAAATAAAAAACTTATCATACAATGAGTAACTAAATGACGACGGAAAAAAATACTATCCATTCACAATCACGCATCAAGGAATTACGTCCGCTCATTTCACCTATCATTTTATTAGAAGAATTGCCTTGCTCTTCATTGGCGGAAAATGCTGTTAAATCTGCTCGCCAAATCGCTCAAAAAATTATGCTCAATGAAGATCCCCGATTATTAGTTGTTGTCGGTCCTTGCTCCATTCATGATCCTGAAGCAGCGCTGGAATATGCACAAAAACTCGCGAAATTAGCGAAAGATCTCTCAAATGAATTATTCATTATTATGCGGGTTTATTTTGAAAAGCCTCGCACCTCCTTAGGCTGGAAGGGTTTAATCAATGATCCTAGATTAAACAATAGTTTTGATATTAACACTGGATTACGTCTAGCTAGAAAATTATTACTGGATATTAATTCGCTTGGATTACCAACCGCCACTGAATTTGTCGATACCATCACGCCGACTTACCTCATCGATCTCATTTCGTGGGGTGCGATCGGTGCTCGCACAACGGAAAGTCAAATGCATCGCGAACTTGCCTCAGGACTTCCTATGCCCATCGGATTTAAAAATGGCACTTCAGGTGATGTAAAAATTGCTATCGATGCCGTAATCGTTGCGCGACATCAACATCATTTTCTTGGTATCACACGTCACGGAAATCCTGCCATCATTGAAACCCAGGGCAACCCTTACGGTCATATTATTTTACGTGGCGGAAAAGACAAACCCAATTACGATGAAAAAAGTTTAAATGAAATTACTGCTGATCTTACACAGCACCAACTACCGCCGTATTTAATGGTGGATTGTAGTCACGACAACAGCCAAAAAAATCATCTCGCACAAGCCGATGTTTTAGAAAATCTTTGCGCGCAAATTAAACATGGAAATCAAAACATCAAAGGCATTATGTTGGAAAGCCATCTTCAAGCCGGTCGTCAATCACTATTTCCCGATCAACCATTAATCTACGGACAAAGCATCACCGATGCGTGCCTTTCATGGGATCAAACCGTGCCCTTACTCGAAAAATTAGCACAAATTAGAGTAAATGCTTAAGCCTGTTTTATAGCTATTTGATGCTGTAATTTAAACTGCAGCATTACTAGAAAGCATGCGTTAAGGATTTAGAAGACATCGGCTCAAGATCACATTGAATTAATAGATCATTCAATGCTTCCATTTTATCAATCATAGCCTGATCTTTTTTTACACCCCACTCATGATGTGGAGTCGTGCTATTGATTTGGCTAGCATCTACTCCAAAATAGGTATCCACACCCTTATCATCATACCAATAAGTAGCTGCGCAAACTTTTGTTTTAAATTCGTCGTAAAGCTTCGCCTCGATTGGCTTCAGATGCAGATTTTTGAATTGCTGAGTGAGCACATGAATTTCAGCAGGATCAACATGACCTACTTTATTATCAGCTTTTGGTCGTTCCTTCTGAACATAAAGAATGGTGATCTCGATGCCACGCTCGAGCATATTACGCACAGATAACACACGTCCTAAAACCGTTGATAATTGAGCCGGATCTTGCATTTTTGATTCAGGTATTAAGCCATCAGGAATTACTGACTTATCATTTGTATTCAGCTTATAGAGCGAATCTTTCTCATCATAAATAACATGCTTCGGACTTATAAACATAGGTGTTAACAAAGAAGGAACTGCAAAGATCGCTTTGCCCGCTGCTAATTTTTCTTCAAATTCTCGTTGTTCTGTAACAACTGACACTCTCGCCTCTTCAGATATTTTAGCTTTTTCAGGTAGTTTTTTCATTTTGACACCTCTTGTTTCAGTAAATTAGATGTATGCAATCATGACATTGTCTTGGAAATCTGTCAATTAATCTAAATAAGCGTTTTTATTTTATTAGCTTTATTCAGATCTCACATTTTTTGAAAGAGAATTGATTTAGCGCATAAGTGGTGTACAATAATTGTACTTTGTTTTCAAGGAGGAAGCTATGAACCTGCATCAAGAGTATAATCGATCAGTCAAATTTCTACTTGTCGGAGATGTATCTGCTAATAAATCAAGGATATTGTCATGTGTAGATGAGCAGAACCCTAATAGTAATCATGTTACGACAATTGGCGTAGATTCTAAAGACCATATAATCCAATTTAGACAAGATTGCAGAGTAAAACTGATATTGTGGGATACTGGCGGACGAGAACACCATCTTACTATTGATGATTATCTATGTCGCGGAGTTCATGTTTTCTGTTGCGTTTTTAGTTTTACGGATCAACAATCATTAGAACACTTAAAAGTATGGGTGAAAGACGCTAAAAAGAAAAAAGATGCCGGTTCTCAGGTAATTATACTTGGCAATCACTGTTTACAACCTAATTTAGAGGTAACAAACGAGGAAGCACAAGATTTTGCAATGCAAAACGATGTACTATTTGCAGCTGTAGATGATACTAACTATGATACAGTGCGTAATGCGTTAATTCTCGCCCTCAATCATTTACCTTATTTAGCGCCTGCAGTAGCGCCTCCAGCACCAGCAAATAATAGAGATCAGGGTGGTCTCTGTCGCATTATGTGATATGGATACAGATACAGACAAACTTTAGGTGATTTAAAATTTCACTAAGAGGTCAACTTTAGAAGCGTATTATTAACTATTGGTCCAGCTTATTTGGAAATACATCGGGGTTTCTAAATAAACTAGGATACTCACTTTGGGTGTCACTTCCAAAGTGTGATTTAAAAAAGGTATAAAAACCATAAGCTGCAAAACCGTAAGTAACAATTTTTGCTGTAACATTCACAGCATCTCTTACTGAAACATTTGACCAATAACTAGGTCTTGGGGCGCGGCGATTAAATTCTTGTTGTATCTCAATATATGCATGTGATTTATTATCCTCAATCTGCGACCGACGTTGAATAAAATCACGACAAGCGACTAACACTACATCCTGATAAAACACCAGCAATTCTGGCACTTGTTGTTGCAATAACTTCATCCCAGCATCTTGACCATCCCTTGCTAAAATATGAGGTACTCTAACAATTAACTCGGCTTTTTGATTCTCTTCATCATCATCCACTAAAAATACCCTCCTTATTACGATATCAAAATCTTCAGCATTATTGTAACGAGCTTTGATTTTTTCAAAAATACTATTATACGCTTTAGATTCAACAATTGATGTTTTCAGATAAGGTAAACAAACGTTACCCCAAATGATTTGGCACGCTAAGTGCGTAAACTCATGAATTGTTGTACCAAAAAACTCTCTTTGTTCTTTTTTGGCACCAACAATAATTCTAGAAACTTTAAAATCACAAGTTCCCATAGATGTATCACTCGATACTGGAGATAACAATTGTATGTTTTCAGATCCGAAATCTAAGTACACAAGTAGATTGGGAGTTGCATATTCTGCCACCTCTAAAATCGGTTTAATTAGTGGCTCCGAGATTAGCCTCCTATAAATCGCCTTGAGATCAACAGAATCACTTAGATTTCTAGGAATGGTTTTAGAACACAGATAAGAAACTAATACGTCATCTGAATTTAAGAACGTTTTCAATGCCGCTTCTTTAAAACTCTTCTGATCATCTCTACTACCATATGATATAGCCTCACTGGGGTCCGAGGAAAATCCATTAGAAAGCAAAAATCCATACATTTCAAATTGAAGCGAGGCACATGAAACATAGAGCGCTGAATGATTATCAAAGTCTCGCCAAAGAACTACACTTTTATTTTCCACAAGCAGTGCTCTTACGTAATCTAAATTACCAGACTGAACGGCATTAAAAAATTCCATTCTCGAATGTAAGACCCCTTTTAATGGATGATCAACCAGCAAAAGAATTTTTAAAAATTCACCCTTAATCCTCATTGGAATTTTAACGTTAAACTGCAAAAATAATTTAATAATATCGACCTGTTCACTTTTAAAAGCCAAGCTATAAAGATCGTCTTTCTTAAATATATTAGTATCTGCTCCGTGACATAGCAAAACTTCCACAGATTTTGGCTTTTTAACCAATATAGCAAGTTCTAAGGAAGTAATTCCTTCAGAATTTCTCTGATCAATTATTCTCCGGATGCTAGGGATCCTTAACAATAAATCAAGTATTTCTGCAGACGAATACTGGGCAGCAATGTGAAGAGTGGTATCTGATCCATCAATAATATTATAGGCCGCGTCTTTAAAAAGAAAATATGAAACACACCAATAGTTATTATATAAAAGCGCATAGTCAAGTGCATACCATGCATCGTAGATTTCATTAAGATGAAAAAAATCCCTATAGAGAAGTCTAGATGCACAAAGAAATACTGCCCCAAACTGGGTACCAATCCCTACCTCTGCTTGTGAATCAACCACATCAGATTGAGAAAGAATTGCATTTCCTGCCTCCTCACCATCAGAAGAAAATAGCAGGTCTGGATTTTCATCATCATATTGTTCTGTATCCTCTTTTTTTTGCTCCAGACTAAATTCGAACATGGGATTGAGCGCTTTAACTTCCGAATTCGATATTTTTTGACCAATTGACCGAATCGTATTATTATCAACATATGAACTAAAAATTTTACCTTCTTCTCTTAAGAATGCATAAAGACCGTCTTCCATATTAATCGATACGCAAAGTCTGTGTTTATTTTGAGAAGAGCAAAGAGGTAAACCGATTGATTCATATGCTATACCCCCAAGCAACAACACGTTATCGTCATTACCAAGCATCAAGTGCATTAAGCTTTCGCTCGTCATCGCAATACTAATAAAATTAGCGAAATATTGATCTGATAAATTCACCTTATTATTCTCTAAAATGACTTCAACGATCTGATCATTGTTTTCAATAAACTCACCCAAAACTAAATATTCAGCACTGTTCAAGTTTCCGTTGATTATTAGACTCGTTACATTATCACGACGACCTACTTTGATCAATTTCAACATCATTACTGTTAACTGACCTCGCATACTATTTAAAGCTCTTTCTATTTTGCGGCTCATAATGTCTGAATAATCCTGATAAATACCATCAGTACGCATCACACCAACATAACCATGCGGCCTATTAATATTTAAATCATGCGTAAAATCTTCAAGTATACTTTTAAAATTAATATTAAGCTTTTTTGTCTTTTCAGTGTCAGTTGAGATACTACGAAAAATTTGCACCAATTCAATTAATCGATCTGCAATTTGTTCTACGATAGACTCAACTAAATCTTTTGGAAGAGGTTCACGACTGTATTGACGACGATGACTCGAACATATTTCTTGATCATACTCTCGATAGAGACGACCCAATCGGCCCATAGTTTGATTGATAATTTTTTCAATCTCATCTACAACCTGTCTAACATGAGACTTATGTTCTACGATTTCTTCCATATGCCCTCCTTAAGAACAACAGACGAGTATTCTTCATTTACTGAAAGATACGAGTATCATAACAGTAAAAAATGGCCCTGAAATCTTATTCGCGTTTCTCATTCATTCCCTCAGGCACCACCTGAAGATAAGTATCCTCAAGCTTTGCTTCTCTACAACAGTTTGTTACAATGCCCCTACTGAGGTTCTCCTGTAATCAACAATGTGGGATCACTTATGAAAAGGAATTTACTGTCGACTGTCGCTCTTTCTGGAATTTGCATTTCTGCACAAGCTGCCATCCCAATTTCAAGCTACGAAACCTCTGTGGTTGAAATACCATCAGAATATGCCGTTCAAGGTGGGTATACCGGATTTTCTGTAGGCCTAAACTACATTGGCGACAACGATATGGGCGTCCAATACATTCCGGACACTACAACCCCAGAAAATGTTATTGATTTACCTGATATGACTATCACCTCCAAACAAGGTTATTTTTTGTCAGTTACTTCAGGTTATCGCATTTATAGATGGCGGTTTGAAGCAGAACTGGGTTATCGATTCAACAAGGCTGAAACCATCTCGAATTTTACATTTGGCCTTCCTTCTCCTCCAAATACTCTTGCTGATGACATCGCAGCAAGCGGAAACACTAAAGCACTCACTTTAATGGGCAATATTCTTTATGACCGCTACTACACCTCAGGATGGATGTGGACACTCGGGTTCGGAGTCGGTGGTGCTATGCTCGATTATGATCTTTCTATCGATGCCAACTCACTTCCACCACACGGCACTTCTACTTTACAATTTAACAAACGATCTTTCGTTCCCGCCGTCCAAGGTATTATCGGAATTGGCTATACCTGGTCGGATCATATTGAAACAGCGGTTACCTATCGATATTTATTCCCATTTACATCACGTTACTGGGTTGAAGATAAATTTATTGCGGGAAGGACTATACAATTTGATCCTCAATACCGCGTTAACATGCTCAACTTCGAAATTCGATTTACCTAATCTAGTCAAGGGGTCAGACCAAACATCTGATCCCTTATCTTCGATAGCATCATCCAAAAGAATCCATTGAAGATTTTGCCTAGGCAGAATCTGATCAATAAAGGTCTTCTAAAATTGCCTTAGCTTTCTCTACATCTTTTTCAATTTGCACTTGCATCGCTTCTATTGTTTCATACGTTTCTTCTTCTCGTATTTTTTGCACAAACTCAACTTCCACATGCCGCCCATAAATATCTTCATTAAAATCAAACAGATATACTTCCAATACAATCTTTTTTCCGCCTACAGTTGGTCGGCTCCCCACATTCGCGGCGCCTTTAATCGGGTGCGGTCCTAAACCAGTAACAAGCACAGCAAACACCCCTTCAACGGGAGTACATAATCGATGAAGATGAATATTCGCTGTAGGAAATCCAATAGTTCGACCAATCTTATCGCCATGCGCGACTCGACCCGAAAATGCATAACCGTGTCCTAACAATTTACGGGCTCGCCCCATATCACCCTCAATCAACGCCTGACGAATCAAGGTACTACTAGTGCGTTCATTCCCTATTTCAAACGTGGGCATCTTTTCAACGGTAAATCCGTATTGTTCACCCAAAGCAACCAATAAATTGAAATCACCTCGTCGTTCAAATCCAAAGCGTAAATCATCACCGACGATAATATGTTTAACGCCCAGTTTTCCTACTAAATACTCAGCAACAAAATTTTCTGCAGTGATATGGGCAAAGGCATTATTAAATTTTCCGACCAAAACCCGGTCTACACTAATTTCATGTAATGCTTTAACTTTTTCACGCAACCGCATTAATCTTCCTATTTTTTTATCGCGATAAAAAAATTCGTTGGGTTGGGGTTCAAAAATCATGACCAGTGAAGGAGAATTATTTTTTTGACTAACCTGTAATAGCCGTTGTAGCAAGGCTTGGTGACCTTTGTGCACCCCATCAAAATTTCCTAATGTGAGCACACAGCCTCGATGCTTCTCTCTGACATTGTGCCACCCACGAATCAATTCCATTATGTGCGCTCCACCGCAGGTGAAATGGAATCACTCACTCTAAAATTTCGCAGACGTAATCCCGACAAATATAAACACAGCAAATACACGACCACACTCAAACTTACCCAAGCCGTCAAATGAACAATTCGAACTAATTTATCCATCCGCAACCATTCAGAAATTTCTGGAACAAATATTAGTAACATAATGATTAATATCAAGTTTGCAAAAACCAATTGCAAGAGATACGATTTCCAGCCGGGTCTTAATGTGAAATGTCCCAACGTGCGCAATGCATAAAACAACATCCCCGCATTGAGCGTTGAGGATAAAGCTGTGGCTAAAGCAATCCCAGCATGTTTAAGTGGCCAAAACAGTAAGCAATTCAGAATAATGTTTGTTGTCAATGCAATCACACCAATACGCACTGGTGTTTTAATGTTTTGACGTGAATAAAACCCAGAAGCCAGTACTTTGACTAGCATAAAGCCCGGCACTCCAATAGAAAAAGCAATTAAGCTTAATCGTGCCATCATCACATCATGTGCTCCAAATACACCGCCTGAATCAAAGAGTGTCGCAATCAAAGGCCCAGATAATATAATCAAACCTACCGCAGACGGTAATGCAATCACTAATACACAACGTAAAGCCCAATCCAGTGCATTATCAAACTCTTCCTTTGATTTTTTTGCGTGCGATCGCGATAAATGAGGCAAAACGACCGTTGCCAGAGCCACCCCAAACACCCCTAGTGGAAAGAATGTCAGTTGCTGAGAGTAATATAACCAAGCGATGCTACCTTGAGGCAAAAAAGAGGCGAACAGCGTATCCATCAACAAACCAATTTGAGCCACAGAGACACCAAATAACGCGGGTACCATCTGCCTTAATACTCGTCGAACTCCATTATCTCGCCAGCCCCATCGAGGACGAGGTAGCAGCCCTTTTCGCCATAAAAATGGGATTAAAAATAGCAGCTGAATGACTCCGCCGAAAAATACGCCCCATGCCAAAGACTTGACGGGTACTTGGAACCACGCCGACGCTACCACCGCCGCTCCTATCAAAGCGACATTGAGCAACACAGGATTAAACGCGGGTGCTGCAAACCGACCCACACTGTTCAAAACTGAGCCACAAAAAGCCGTTAGGGATATCAAGAACAAATAAGGGAAAGTCACTCTCAACATATCACTGGCTAAAGCAAATCGTACGGGATCTTTCACAAACCCAGGAGCGAACAATGTCACCAAAACGGGTGTAGCCAGCTCTAATATAAGCGTCGTCACTAATAATAGAACTGCCAAGGTCCCAGCCATTCGATCAATAAATTCTTTGACCTCAGCCTCGCTACGCTGAGTATGGTATTCGGAAAGTATAGGCACAAAAGCCTGCGAAAAAGCCCCTTCAGCAAATAAACCCCGCATAAAATTAGGGATTTTAAAGGCCAAAACAAAGGCGTCAAAACCGCCCACAGCCCCAAAAAAATAGGCAAATACCATATCCCGCGCAAACCCCAAGACCCTTGAAATAAAGGTCATTGCAGAAAAAACGGTTGTGGATCTTAATAAACCTTTGGCCATGAGTGCTCTTTACCCGGAAAAGTGACGATTATAGGCAATCGTGAACTATTTTAATGAGTCGGTCAATGAGTATGCGAGCGGGTATTGACAAACACCGTCCAAACCGTCATATTTACGAGTCTTTTAACCAATTTGGAGATTGCAACTGTGGCTAATACAGCACAAGCAAAAAAACGAGCTATTCAGGGCGAATCACGACGTCAACGTAATGTTTCACATCGTTCACTCGTACGTACTGTCATCAAGAAAGTTATTCTTGCAATCAAATCTGGCAATCTTGAAAATGCTAAAACGGCCTTTAAAACCGCTGTTCCTGTCATTGACAAAATGGTTAACAAAAAACACTTTCACGAAAATAAAGCCGCCCGCCTGAAAAGCCGCTTAAATGCACGTATTAAGGCTTTAATAGCATAATATTATTATGCTCGTTAAAAGCCCTATTGCTCGCTAATTTAGACTGAAAGTTCATACCTTTTCTCTATCATAAAACCTCCTCGGGCATCTGTGTCCGGTAGGCAATTTATTCACACCCTCACAAATACCCTCCCATACCCAACCACTACCTTAGCTAGAATGGCTAAAGCGTGAGATTTGTAATCTTCAAAACCTCTTCTATACTGATATTGAGCTAAGTGAATTTTTCACGGATGAAAAGCGCCTAGCTGACTTTAAGAATGTTTCACAATGTGGACTAAGTAATTGATAGGGAGTCAATGCGATGTCAAGAACGGATTCGAGCACTCAGCATTCCAAAATTGGAATCGTCAAAGAAATTCATGGTGATAATTTATTTGCAACAGATCCTCACGGTGATGCCAGACAATTATCGGTAGGTTCACCCATCTACGCTGATGATCAAATTGAATCTCGCGAAGGTAGTTCCATGGTTGTATTAACAAACAATGGACAAGCCATCAACATTCCCGAAGACGTTTACGACCAAATGTTAACAAAAGCAATTGCCAAAGAATTATCTACTGCTCTTCATTCAGATACAGATTCCGCTGATCTTGGCAATGCCGAACCACACTCACACAACACACATACATCTGAAATATACGCTGAAAACACAATTAATGCCTCTACTACTGATGAACATATTAATGCTAATTCCAAGGTTATTATCGCAAAAGATCTTAAGGCAGAAAATAATGAAGAAAATAAAAAATCCTCAGAAGAAAATCCATGTAAAAATAATATGAAAAATGACAATGTAAATGAAAGTAACGAACAAATTAATTTAGAAAAATTTACTTCAAAGCATCATCATGACAATGAAAAAAATCATGACGAGTCATCTGAAAAAGAATTTCCATGGACCCACGAAGGCAACACTGCCATTGTTCTAAATCCTCATTACATTACAGCATCGAGTGATGTAAACGAAATTATTACACTGACCGATAAAAATTCCGATCATCATATGCGTGATGAAGAATCACATGCTGATAACAATCATGGTGATTTTAGAGATCCTTTACAAAATGGTGACCGAGACAGTGGTCACATCAGCTCTGCTGAAATTACTCAGCACATCGAAAACAATACAAATCAAACTCAGAACGAATATCACAACACTTCAGATGGAGTTGATCCCAATTATCTTGCAGCAACAATAACTCCCGGTTTTGATACCGCCAAAGAAGATGATGAATCTAATCAAGATGGCATCAATGAATTTGAAGATGATGAAAATCGAACTCGTCGTGGCGACGACGACGATGACGACGATGATGACGACGGCGACGACGATGATGACGATGGCGACGATGACGATGATGACGACGACGACGACGACGATGGCGACGACGACGACGATGGCGACGACGACGATGATGACGATAATTGCGGCTCTGCCAAGCCAACGAATCCATCAGAATCGACCGATCCACAGAAAACATCTGATAATGGATCGAATAAAGCCGATGATTCCTCTGGCGCAAGCAGCATAGCGAACAGCATGGCTGTTGTTTCAGCCCAAACTGCAACTGATCATGAGCAAACAATCGCAGATCCTGATCATTCTCATGAATCAGATGATCGTGATAATCACAGTATTACGAATGACAGTGAAACACTCTCGTTTAATTTGATCGAACACGACATAGTCGATTTGTCTAAAGCGGGTCACACTGATCACTTTGATCATTCAACATTCCGTGAAGACAATTCTCCTGAAAAAACTATTACGATTCGTGACACAAGTAATTCAGCGGAAATTAATGATCATCACAGCACACATTCTATAGAATCACATGGCAGTAGTACTTCTCATGCACACATGAGCGTCGCGCAACTTGAAAGTGAAAAGAAATCTGCTGTGAATTCCAATAATCAGGATGATAAATCGGGTGATTTGGTCGATAACACCGCTAATCAAAATCCTGATGATCAAAAAACTATCAATATTAGTGATGCATCAAAGGATGAAAATACTAGCCTTAATGCTAATGATGTTCTCGTATCGGATGATACTCAGTCGTTGAACAAATTACTCAACGAAAAATCAACTGACGAAAACAAAAATAGTGTTGGAAATTCAGTGAATACGCTCAGTAGTCATGATATAGCTGTGCTTTCTACACATATTGTAGATCATAGCGCCCATCATGCCGATGATCACAGTCATACTCAACATGGCGGCTAAAAGATCATTAATAGCTTAAAAGCTGTTCGATTTTCAATGGGGAGAAATAGGAGGAGAGATTTCAACATCTCTCCTCCCCGTTGGACGAGAAGGGACATGCTCCCTTCCCTACAATTCGACCTGATTCTCATCCAAAAAATGCTGCAATTCATAGCACATTTCACGCGTTCCCATTTTACTCAATGCGGATATTTGATAAACAGGTCCTTTCCATTTGAGGCGTTTTAAGATTGATTTACAATGCGACTCTCGTTCTTCTTGTGGGATTAAATCCACTTTATTTAACACCAACCATAGAGGTTTTTGCATTAATTGTTCGTCATAGTGTTTCAATTCATTCCAAATTATTTTCACAGCTTCTACAGGATCACTCCCATCCACTGGCATTACATCAACAATATGTAACAAGACTTTTGTACGCGCAAGATGACGCAAAAAAGTAATTCCTAATCCGACGCCCTCTGCAGCACCTTCGACTAAACCAGGAATATCAGCAATTACAAAACTTTTTCCAAGATCTACACTCACCACACCTAAATTTGGATGTAACGTTGTAAAAGGATAATCCGCTACTTTCGGTTTCGCAGCAGAAACTGCACGAATGAATGTCGATTTTCCTGCATTAGGTAATCCTAATAGACCAACATCAGCTAAAACGCGTAATTCTAAACGCAACATTCTCTTCTCACCCAAAGTTCCCTGAGAAGTTTGTCGCGGCGCCCGATTCACACTACTTTTATAGCGAGCATTTCCTAAACCATGAAATCCACCTTTTGCTACACATAATTGCGCATTCGGTTGATTTAAATCTCCAATTAATTCCAAGGTTTCTGCGTCATAAATTAATGTTCCCGGAGGCACATAAACTATTAAATCCTCACCACTTTTTCCTCGGCGTAATTCACCCGCGCCATCATCACCTCGTTGAGCTCGATAATGACGCTTATGACGAAAATCAACTAATGTATTTAAATTGGGATTAGCAACCAGAAAAATACTTCCACCATCTCCGCCGTCGCCTCCATCAGGCCCACCACGCGGAATAAATTTTTCACGCCTAAAACTACAGCAACCATTACCACCATTTCCGGCATCGACCCAAATTGTCACTTCATCTACGAATTTCATAATTACAAATCTACTTCAATCGACATAACATTAAAACATCAAAAAAAAAGCCCCGAACTTTGTCGAGGCTTTAAAAAATACTTAAGGCTTTTTAAGCGGCCGCCTCACCAACAACAACATCAACAAATTGACGCTGGCCTCTTTTACGAAATTTCACAACACCATCTTTCAAAGAAAATATTGTGTGATCTCGACCTAATCCAACATTCAATCCTGCATGAAACTGAGTCCCACGCTGACGAACAATAATATTACCAGCAATGACTTCTTCACCACCAAATTTCTTAACACCAAGGTACTTCGGTTTGGAATCGCGTCCGTTTTTGACACTACCACCCGCCTTCTTATGAGCCATTTACTTACTCCTCAGTTGATGCAGCGTCAGCCTTTTTCTTGGCCGTTGCTTTCTTAGCAGATCCACCGATCCCAATCTGGGTGATCTTCACTGCAGTATAATTCTGACGATGCCCCATCTTCTTCATATGGTGCTTTCGACGTCTAAACTTAATGATCCTGATCTTGTCACCACGGCCGTGCTCAACGACTTCAGCTGCCACCTTGGCACCAGCGATATAAGGAGCACCGACATTGATATCAGCCCCGTCAGCAATCAACATGACATGATCAAACTCTACCTTGCCCCCTACTTCACTGGGCAAAGTCTCCAGCTTGAGCACTTGGCCCTCACTGACTCTATACTGTTTTCCACCGCTAGCAATAACCGCGTACATTGTATTTCTCCGAGAAATTCGACAAAGCTGGAGAGCATAAGGGATTCCCACCCTCCCGTCAAGCCATTCTTCCCATAGAATGTAGTTATGCCCACTTCATACAGTAGGACAATTTCTGGCCGCAAAACTATTGCTATACCTTTGTGAATAGCTTGACATTTTCCTCACTTTCTGTACAATTTTATAGATTGATAACATTTTTAGCCCGATGATGACCGTATGAAAAAATTATCTATAGCCGACTCATCAATTGAAACAAAAATTGCGTTTATCGTTAGCAGTGTCGGTGACACCGACCTTGCCAAAGCAACCATCATGAGACTGCTCGAGCTTGGAATAAAAGACCCTATTTTTATGATTCCAGTCGCAACTGCAGCTGCAAATCGACTCGCAGATTTAAACTCTAACCCTCAGATTAAAATCACGTCACTCGATAAAATCATTCAGCAACCTGACGCATTAACGAAAAAGAAAATTTCCAGTGCTGAACTGCAATTGGTAAATAAATTTATTTTAGAGAAGAACATTCAAAGAGCATTTATTGGAGTCACTTCTGCTATAGACGAAGAAATTCCTTTTCAAATCGCAGGGTCGCTCGCTGTTCCATGTACAATCGCCTACGAATTTATGTTTAAACCTGCAAAACATTTTTTCTGGAATTATGTACCTGAGCTTGCATCAAAACAGAACGTGGTTTTTGCAGCTCCTTTAAAATCTTCCATACCTGATTTTCACGATATAGATTCCAATGCAATAGTCAAAACTATTGGCCATCTATGCATTGATCGAGCGCAAAATCCTGCTGTGTGCAACAAAGAGGCGATTAAAAAATCTCTACTCGTCGACGAAAAAGAAGATTTCACTTTTATATCGGGAACAACACAGGCAATTGAAGTGGATACTCTTTTTCTCGACGCATTACTTCAAGAATTATCGACAGGAAAATATCCCCAATTTCAAATTCGATTTGGATTACATCCTGGAATTAAAGATCCCGATCTTTATTTACAATCATTATTTTCCATTTATGAAAAATATTCAGAATCATCATCTCAACTTAAAATAGTATTAACAGAGACAATGCAAAAAAGATTGATAAACCCATCCCTCAAAGAGCATTGTTGCATTTTACTTGGAAATATTTCAGGTTCTGATATGGCCTTAGCTGCAGACAGAGTTGCTCAATCTGTACCGGGAGCCTTATTAAATGAATCGGCTTTAGTGGGTAAACCAAGCTATTTTCATGTTAAATCCAGCACGCCGTATCTACCTGAACGTTGGTTTTCCGGAACAATCTCAGATTTCTTTCAAGCTAAACCAGATGTGACTCATAACTTGGCAGAATTAGAACTCACCGAAACCGCTCCCACCGCAATCGCAAAATTACTCTTAGAGTAACTTTAAACCACTCATCTCGAACCAAACACTAGTATTCATTTACAATAGCAGTATGTATAGCTTCCATAGCTATGATATCATCTATATTCAGGATATGTTCACTTTCTTCAAATAAATTGGAAGCTTAGCAAAATGACCTTCGTTATTCTTGGCCTATTTCTTCTAACACTCAGTATGCTGTTAATCAGATATAAAACTTATAGACGTTATTTTGGCCCCAAGAGTAATCATTTTGATGGCAGACGATTTTATAATGAGACAAATGTGCGTTCACAAACTCCGTGGGCCGTACTTAAATGGTTGCTAACACGTAAGACTTCAGCTTGGCCAACTGAACTCATTCACTCTTCAAATCCTATCTTACCGAGTCCTGCTGAGGGTCAGTGCATAGTAACTTTTATCAATCACAGCAGCTGTCTTATCCAAACAGGTAAAATCAATATTCTCACGGACCCACACTACAGCGATCGCGCAAGTCCCTTCAATTGGATTGGTCCTTATCGCGTTCACGAACCTGGCATTGCGTATGATAAACTTCCACCAATAGACGTGGTAATCATCTCGCACGATCATTATGACCACATGGATCGGCGCACTCTAATAAAACTTTTTCATGACCACAGACCTCTTTTCTTAGTGGGCTTGGGTAATGACGTTCATTTAAAATCATTTGGCATCACTGAAAATATTAAATCGCTGGATTGGTGGCAACCCCTTCAAATCGGCAATGCCATTATCACTTTTGTTCCCGCACAACATACATCGAGAAGAGGACTGTTAGATCACGATACAACGCTGTGGGGAGGTTATGTTCTACAAATTGAAAATGCAAATCTTTTCTTCGCGGGTGACACTGGATATGCTCCACATTTTAAAACCATCCAGGAACGATTTGGCGCAATGAATTTGTCACTACTACCTATCGGTGCCTATTGTCCACGATGGTTTATGAACGCCATGCACATCAACCCAGAAGAAGCTGTGTTAGCCCATCTGGATCTCAAATCAATCAAAAGTATTGGCATACATTTTAAAACATTCGACTTGAGTGATGAATCCTATGAGCAACCTGTCATTGATTTAGAAGCGGCAAAGAAGAAATATAACATCCCCGCCGACGCATTTATCGCTCCAGAATTTGGAGAGAGCTTCACAATTTCACTGAAGCAACGCTAGAAACAACCCAATCTAGCCCCTGCATTTCCATCAAACGCGACATTGTACGCATAAAAGGAAATACGAGTCGCCCATGGGGATAAAGTTGATCGATACCAACTTGAGCACTAATAATAACTCGAACTTTGTGGTCATATAAAACATCAATTAAACTGATAAAATCTTGAACTATGGTTGTTTCATGAGGTTTTAAAGCAACAACATCGCTGATCATCACCGTTTTAAAATCTTTGGCAATGGCTAAATAATCTTTTTGTGAACGCGGAACCGTGCAAATCTTACTAAAATTAAACCAAATAACATCGTGAGCACGCCCTATAAATTTAATATGACGATCATGAATTTCAATTTCACCGGCGCTAATATCTTCACCATTGCTGTACTGTAAAAAATACTCTCGCATTTTAGCATCTGTGTTTTCATTTAGAGGTTGTAAATAATGCTGGGCGTGACCACTGTTTCGTTCACGATAATCAAATCCACTATCTAATTTAATGATATGAGAATGTTCCTCTATCAGTTTGATAGCAGGCAGAAACCGCTGACGCTGTAAACCTTTTTCATATAAACGCGAAGGTTCAATATTGCTGGTGAAAACCAAACATACTTCGTGAGCGATGAGTTTTTTAAATAATTCTCCAAGAATCATCGCGTCGGCTATATCATTAACCATTAATTCATCAAGACATAAAATTCGAGTACGTTTTGCAAAATCTTTAGCGACTTGCGTTAAAGGGTCTGCAGTACCCTGATATTCTGTGAGTTCAAAATGCACACTATCCATGAAATTGTGAAAATGCATACGCAACTTATCGGTAAACGGTAAACAATTAAAAAAATTATCGATTAAAAAACTTTTTCCGGTTCCTACCCCACCCCAAACATACAACCCTTTAGGTGGACGTCCACAGCCGAAAAATTGACGAATTTTACGAGGTACTTTCACACCAAGCTGGTTTTGAGAACATAGTTCCGTATAAAGTTCATCGAGCAACGGCAGCAATTTCATTTGCTGCTCATCACGCTCAATAAGGCGCGTCTCAATCAATTGTTGATAGTGTACTGAAGGCTTCATAAGTCCATTCTAGCAGAAATCTTTCCTAGCGATAGACCTCGATACGATCCTAATAAAATTATCGGGGTTAATAAGGGCAAGCAAAAACGAAGTGGCTAAACCACCCACTCAGGCCTCGCGTTAACCTCTGGAGCGAATAGGTAACAGGATGATAGCGGGATGGGCCATGGATGGCCCATTGAGCGGAAGAGGTTCACGCGAGGCCTGAGTGGGTGGAGCATCCATTCTGTTTTCTAGCCTTGACAGGCACAGATTCACTCCATAACCTTGTCCTACCTATTATCGAGTGACACACAATGACAGTGAAAACACCCTCTAATCAGCTCATCGACATTAAGTCGATTAAAGCACTCGTGGCTCACAACTTTAATTCCGTCGATCAACTGATACACGACCAGCTGGCTTCCAACGTTCCGCTCATAGGTCAAGTGTGTAAACACATCATCAATAGTGGCGGCAAACGATTACGACCACTGCTCGTGCTCTTGGTTGCAAACGCGTTGAATTACCAAGGTAACGATCATATTAAAATTGCCGCAATTATGGAATTTATTCACACAGCGACTCTACTACATGATGATGTTATTGATAATTCTAATTTGCGACGCGGCGATCGAACGGCAAATGATATTTGGGGCAATTCAGCGAGCATTTTAGTCGGAGATTTTTTAACCACTCGAACATTTCAACTCATCTCACAATTAAGAAATTTTGAAGCCATCGATATATTGGCTAATACAACCAACAACCTCACTGAAGGTGAAGTTAAGCAACTCGTCAATCGAAATAATGCCGACATCACCGAAGCTCAATATTTCGATGTCATCATGGATAAAACGGCACGATTATTTCAAGCGGCCGCAGAAATGACAGCAACGATTTGTCATGCTCCTGAATCATTGAGACGCTCTTTGGGACGTTATGCCCTCGATTTGGGAATAGCTTTTCAATTGATTGACGATGCATTAGATTATGTCGGGGACAGTTCTGAGCTCGGTAAAAATACAGGGGATGATCTCGCAGAAGGCAAAACAACGCTGCCACTTATCTATGCCCTGAAACACGCGGATGCTACAGACGCTTCCTGTATACGCCATGCCATCGAAAATAGTAGTCGTGATAATTTGCCTGCCATTCTGACCACCATTAAACGAACACAGGCCGTAGAATATACTTTGGATAGGGCCAAACAACTTGCCGAGCAAGCAATTCAAAACCTTGATGATTTACCCGTGTCTTCATATCGTGAAGGACTGGAAAATCTTGCACAATTTGCGATACAAAGGCAATTTTAGAAAAGAATTACTATAATGTAATTTTTACTTGTCGGGGTGTAGCTCAGCCTGGTAGAGCACTGCGTTCGGGACGCAGGGGTCGCACGTTCAATTCGTGTCACCCCGACCAATGTTTAAATTGATTGATTTAGTGCTATATTTTTGGTTGTGGATTCATCACTGGAGGCGAAATAGTTACGGCTCTATTTCTTGTAGCATTTTCAAAAACACTTTTTTGCTCCGTGACCATTTTTTTCATCTGTTTTAACACCCTATTCTGAGCTACCTTTTTAAATAGAGGTATCGCTTTTTCGGCTTTTTCAAGACGATTCTCTAATTCCTTCAATGCAACAAGAGCTGTTTTAAAATCACCCGTAGGTTCTTTTTTTCCAGTTGCATCCCTTTTTGATTCATATAATATATTCATTTCGATTCCTTTCCTAATATCATTAACTTTTTCTCGAATAAATTGTGAATCTTTATCTACTACTAAATGTTTTTTTGTCGCAAAAGTAGTTAAAGCACCTAATGCTTCAGGGGCCTTTACTTGATAAGATTGGATTTTCTCATCAAGAATTTTAACTGCTTCTAGAAGCTTCTTCTGAATCGATTCAAATGAATTTTTCGACAGATTCTTATTAGTACTTTCCCACTCTTGCAAGCCTTTTAATTGACTATTTACCCGTTCTCTAAGCTCTCCTAATTTTTCAGGTGAGTCTTCATTAATAATTGACTTTAATAAAGTTTGAGCTGCTTTTACTCTTCCTGCTATTTGCGTGCTTAGGGGTACTTCTGAATCACTTCGCACTGGAGGGCGAGGCGGAGGTACCACTGGCGCTTTTGGAGATACTCCAGGCATTGGATTCTGAGCACGTAGTGCAGCCTCTGCTTTTTGTGCCTTCGATTCTTGTATCAGCTCTTTTTGCTTAGCAGAAGTTTCACTAACGATATTGCCGAATCTTTTTCTCATCGCGTCATTTTTTTTTCCTTTACTAAAATTATTTTGAAAATAAACATACAACCGACTTAATTCACTTCTATAATTTTCCAATCTAGATAAAGATTCTGCTGAGGTATCCTTCAATAACATAACCTTTTTATGCACTTCCTCTAAATTAAGAATAGCCTTTTCTGGGTTTTCTCGGTAATCAACACCAAAGTCTTCCTTTTTTGGTAGATCTAGTGTTACAGATGATGTAGATTGTTTTTCATTTTTAACCACCTCTTTTACCAATTTTTCACTAGCTTCTATTTTTTTTATCTCTATTTGTGCTTCTACTGCTTGGGCGTATAGTTCATTACGAGGCTCTTCTTCTAACTTGCTCAAATGTTCGCTACTCCCTTTAAGATCATCGCGGATACTTTCAAGCGACCTGGATTTTCCTTCTGTTGCCGGAGTAACTATATCGTCGACTTTTTTTGTAGCAGCTTTTAATTCTTCTTCACCCGCTAGTTGTGTAATTGCCTTAGTTCGAACTCCATCGATTAAATTCGCCACTTCCAATAAAATCTTCATCCTCTCTTTTTTTTCAAAAACATCTGCAATAGACTGAATTTGTAGAAAATTTCTATTTAAAAATTGACGATCTAGTTTCGTAAGATCATTCACCATTTTGAAAAGCTCATATTCTCTTTGCAATTTTTTGAGTTCTTTTTCATCCTGCAACTTAGTTGCATCTGATCTTTGTTCGCTCTCTCTACCAGCGTTACTCATTGCGTCACCTCTTTAATTAAACTTCCCTACAACAATTATAGTCTATTTTCAATGACTTGCTGGCCAGAATGAGAATATCTTGAAAACATTATTGTGGGAGAGATGAGACAGAATTAGCGCCGTTCTCGGAAGAAAGCCCGGAGAAGCTTAGCGCTCTCCCCATCATAGGGGCCTTGTGACCATTGGATCTTATGGTTGAATATGGGCGAATCCAGAAGATTCATTACTGAACAGACAGCCCCTGTTTTGGGATCGGAGGCCGCAAAAACCAATCGTTGAATACGCGCATGAATCATAGCCCCTACGCACATGGCGCAAGGTTCTAACGTAACATATAAAGTCGTATCGACTAATCGATAATTACCGATAGAGTTGGCTGCGGAACGAAGAGCGATAATTTCTGCATGGGCGGTTGGATCAGAAAGAGAAATTGGTTGATTATATCCCTCACCGATAATTTGATTATTTTTCACTAAGACAGCGCCAACAGGAACTTCATTGTTTGTACTCGCTTGATGCGCTAATTCCAGTGCACATGCCATAAATTTTTCATCGAATGATTGAATATTTTGTAAATCTGCATCATTAGAATTTTCTTGTGAATGAGAATAATTTTTTTCAAGATCAAGCATTTCTTCTCCAGAAGTATCTACAAAAAATATCTTTTTATCTCATCACCACTTATTCCCACTCTATAGTGGCCGGTGGCTTTCCTGAAATATCGTAGACGACTCGCGAAATACCTTTGGTTTCATTGATAATTCGTTGAGCTACTTTATCTAATAATTCATGGGGCAATTGCGCCCAATGGGCCGTCATAAAATCTACCGTTTCTACTGCGCGCAGTGCAATCACATAATCATAACGTCGCGCATCACCCATTACACCCACAGAACGCACGGGTAAAAAAACTGCAAATGCCTGACTGACTTTATGATAATAATCGGCTCGGTGAAGCTCTTCGATAAAAATGGCATCGGCTTGGCGCAGTAAATCAGCGTATTCTTTTTTTACTTCGCCTAAAATACGCACACCTAATCCCGGACCAGGGAACGGATGTCTATAAACCATATCATAAGGTAATCCTAGCTCTAAACCTAATTTTCGCACTTCGTCTTTAAATAATTCACGCAAAGGCTCAATAAGACTTAAGGACATATTATCAGGCAACCCACCCACATTGTGATGTGATTTAATAACGTGTGACTTACCTGTTTTGCTACCAGCAGACTCAATCACATCAGGATAAATAGTCCCTTGCGCCAGCCATTTCGCATCGGCAATTTTTGAGGCCTCTATCTCAAATATCTTAATAAATTCTTTTCCAATAATTTTCCGTTTAATTTCAGGGTCATCCTGCCCTATTAATTCAGATAAAAATTGTTTTTCAGCATTTACTCGAATCACTTTGATACCAAAATGATTTTGCATAACGGACATTACCTGATCACCTTCGTGCAATCGAAGTAATCCAGTATCAACAAAAACGCAGGTTAGCTGCTTACCAATCGCACGATGCAATAATGCAGCAACGACTGAAGAATCTACGCCACCGGATAATCCTAAAATAACTTGATCAGAACCCACTTGTTTTTGGATGCGTTCAATACTATTAGCAATAATGTGCGAGGCCGTCCACAGTGCTTCACAACCACAAATTTCTCGCACAAAACGCGTTAATATTCGTTGGCCTTGTCGAGTATGAGTGACTTCTGGATGAAATTGTAACCCATAAAAATGTCGCCCTGAATCTTCCATCGCTGTAATTGGGCAGGAAGATGTTTCTGCAATGGTAATGAATCCTCGCGGTGTTACATTCACGCGATCGCCGTGACTCATCCACACATCTAATAATGCATCATTTTCCTGGATTTGATCTTCAATTCCAGAAAGCAAAACAGACTGTTTACGAGTTCGAACTTGTGCGTAACCAAATTCTCGATGCGCAGGCGATTCAACTTCGCCGCCCAATTGTGCTGCCATCGTCTGCATGCCATAACAAATTCCCAAAACAGGAACACCTAATTCAAAAACACATTGTGGCGCACGCGGTGTGGATTCTTCGAGAACCGTTTCTGGACCACCCGATAAAATAATTCCTTTGGGTTGAAATTTTTCTATTATTTGAGGATCAACATCAAACGGCATAATTTCACAATACACGCCAATTTCCCGAACTCGTCGAGCAATTAATTGTGTATATTGTGATCCAAAATCAAGAATTAAAAGTCTTTCACTATGAATATCAAATTCCACGAATCTTTTTCCTATTTATTTTGGATAGAATAATTGGGAGGCTCTTTAGTGATAACGACATCATGCACGTGACTTTCTCGCATACCTGCTGTTGTAATTCGAACAAATTGAGATTTAGTGCGCATCTCTTCAACATTATGACAACCCGTGTAACCCATGCTAGCACGAAGTCCGCCGACTAATTGATGCGTGACTGCAACGAGGGTTCCTTTATATGCAACGCGCCCTTCAATTCCTTCAGGCACTAATTTTTCCATTTCAATTTCACTGTCTTGAAAATATCGATCGCTAGAACCAAATCCACCCGTCATCGCACCGACTGAACCCATTCCACGATAGGATTTATACGATCGACCTTGGAACAATACCACTTCACCGGGCGCTTCTTCAGTCCCGGCAAACATGCTTCCAATCATTACGCTGTGGGCGCCGGCTGCAATCGCTTTACTTAAATCACCGGAATAACGAATCCCACCATCAGCGATAACAGGTAAACCCGAACGTTTTAATGCCTCAGCAACATTGGCGATAGCAGAAATTTGTGGCACACCAACACCCGCGATAATTCGTGTTGTGCAAATTGATCCTGGTCCAATTCCTACTTTTACTGCATCGGCCCCGGCTTTTTTCATTGCTATAGCCGCATCCGCGGTTGCAATATTTCCACCAATGACTTGAATATCAGGGTAATGTTTTTTAATCCAACTCACACGATCTAAAACACCTTGTGAATGTCCGTGCGCAGTATCAACAACAATAACATCAACACCAACTTCCACTAGTGCAGCGACTCGTTCGTCAGTCTCTTTTCGAGTTCCAACAGCAGCGCCCACTCGTAAACGTCCCGCTTCATCCTTACAGGCCAGCGGTTTTTCTTTTGCTTTCATAATATCTTTAACGGTTACCATTCCGCCTAATTGAAAATCACCTTTTACAATCAGAATTTTTTCGATGCGATGTTTGTGTAATAGATGAATAATTTCTTCGCGACTTGCACCTTCTTGCACAGTGACGAGTTTTGATTTATGAGTCATTAATGATGAAACAGGTTGCGATAAATCGGTTGCAAAACGCACATCTCGATTGGTAATAATTCCGACTAATTTGTCGCCATCAACAACCGGCATTCCTGAAATATTATACGCACGCGTTAATTCTAATAATTCTTGGACTGTGGTATTCGGTGATACGGTGATAGGGTCTTTGACAATACCGCTTTCAAACTTTTTCACTCGACGGACTTCTTGAGCTTGCTGTTCGATGGACATGCTCTTATGGAGAATACCGATGCCCCCTTCTTGAGCGATGGCAATGGCCAGCTTCGCCTCGGTCACCGTGTCCATGGCCGCTGAAACGATAGGGATATTGAGAGTAATACCTGTGGTCAATCGGGTGCTCAGATCTACATCTTTAGGCAGTACCGTCGAATGACCAGGCACCAGCAACACATCGTCAAATGTTAAGGCCTGTTCTAAAATTCGCATCGCTACCCCCACAAATTCAATTGATTTGGAAAGGGGTCAGATCTTTGCTTGAACCATACTTAGGCTAAGTACGCATCAAGCAAAGGTCTGACCCCTTCCTATAACTTAATAGTATCGCATAAATCAGGTTAAAATGCCACTAAATATAACCCATTTAGAGTATAGAGTTCATGACCAAAGTTCGTTGTCAATTTTTTCGAAAAACACAGTGTTTTTCTTGAATTCAGTGGCGTCTTTCTTTGACCATGTTCCCACTAAGCTGTCTAGATCATGATAGGTTGGCCGCTTATTTTCGTAATTATATCCTAATGATTGCTCAATCATCCTTGTAATTAAGTATTGATACTAATTTTTTGCTTAGCCGATACTCTTTTTAACAATGCAAATACAGGATCTGTTATTCCACGCAACTTGAAATCATGTGCCATCATAGGTAGCTCCCCGTAATATCACTTTGGTCAGATGCTATAGTATTATTTGATGTGTATTGCAATGGAAGTTATTGGCTGATCCACTAGTGTTATTGGTTGTTTGAAAAAGCCACTTCTTCAAGACTTAGTACTTTGCCACTAAATAACATCACAATTTTTTAATCCATAGGGTAAAATGGAACGAAATGTTTCCTTTGAATCAAATAGGTGAGGATTCCAAAATATTTTCAACTCTTTAAGAAATTCTTGCTCATTATACACTTTTTCTGCAATGAATCCTACTGCATGGATACGTTCACGAATAAATTTACATTTTTCTTCAGGGTGATTTTTTTCAAAAACCCCCTTAACCCACTCGCGCCTATTATTTTCCAACCACGCCCTACAAAGAAATCCTTGATCAACATCAAGTAAACATTTACTCCCATAAGCAATATTTACAAAATCCCACACATCTGGATCTCCCCAGCTAAAAGAGCGCATGTCAATGATTATCATGTGATATTGATTTGACATACATTCTGGAAATTTAATAGGGTTTCCATTTTTATCAGAAACCTTCGAACAGAGTGCTCTTTGCGCTCTGATAATATCTACAACTTCAGGTGAATTCTTATCTGGTTCAGACATTGACAAAAATGAATATGTATCGCCCTGTTTATGAGTTGCTTTTTTTACTTCTTCACCCTCCCGAAGACTAGTGAGCTCAATTAACCATTTGTTAGTATTACTGAGCATGAAGTCAACTTTAGTGTTGCCCATATTCGTTGAATACTCATATTGGATAGGTAAATTAAGTTGTGACAGTGCATAGGCAATCCTAACTTCAAACAAAGCAGCTTTAATAAGCTTAGTTTCAGAAGATGGTCTATTAATATCTTTCTCAATCGAAATCGCTTTTTTTATTTTTGAATCATTTAGAAAAGAATCCCATCTCCCACTATCCTTTTCCCGCAACATTTTTGATGCCGATATGCTAAATTCCACCTCATTACCCAAGCTATCCGTGAACCCTAATTCATCATCTTTTGAAGCCATGATGCTTACTCCAATAAATCTATTATATAAAATACAAAACGACATAACTAATTTTTTTTAATTTCAATCGGGCATCGACTTATTAAAGACATGATTTATCATCTGTCATTTTAAAAAGCCTCATTATGATATCACTGCATATTAGAAGTTGATATCAATTGCCTTGCCTTCATGATTCCCCGGTTGCCCAAAATCTACAAGCATATATTGCCCCATCGTATGAGTATTAGTATTTTTCATGTAATTCATTGCACTTAATTCGTCATCGAACTCTGTTGGAACACCGTTATAATAAGGATTGATTCGAGTCCATTTAACTTGAAATACAACATACCGCTTATTCACCATGATATTTTCTCCTATGCATAGGAACAGTCTTGTTCGAAGATTTCAACTCCTCAGATAACATTATAGTAGAGATTCCTACTCTATCTCGTACTGGCAAAATACATCAATCTTAGACTCGCCACTCACTTAATCTTGATCACTCCTCTAATTATTTTCTTGAGCTTCTGCTCAACAACGCTGAGTTAGAAATAAACACGAGTATTTTCTCTTTTACTCAGCCAGTAAAATAACGATCTCAACTGCTAGTATTGACAACACACCACTAAGTGGTACAATTAAGAGTTAAGCATTTCATGAGGATTTTTAAACATAAACGTTTTAGCCAATGGGCCAAACACGAGGATATTTCGGATGGAACGTTGAAAAAGGCCGCTCAAGAAATAGCAAACGGCCTATTCGACGCTTATTTAGGTGGTGGTTTATACAAAAAGCGTGTTGCACGTGCTGGGCAAGGTAAGCGGGGCGCTTATCGTACCTTAGTGGCTTTTAATGGAGGTGATCGTTCTATTTTTGTTTTTGGATTTGCGAAAAATGAGTGATCCAACATCGGGATTGTAGAAAAACAGATCTTTAAACGTTTAGCCAAAGATTATTTAAATGCTACGGACGAAGGAATAAATCGATTGATTCAGATCGAGGAATTATTAGAGGTGAGATGATGGCCAAAAAGAAGGCAATGAATAAAAGAATGTTAGAAACTGCGCATGAAATGGCGACAGGGCTGTATGATGCCGGAGTTATTGATGCTACTACAATGCGAGAATACGATGCGTTATGCTTGCCGCAGATCAGGGAATTAACTGCAAGAGAAATTAAGCGTATCCGACTTCGCGAAAAAGTCAGCCAAGCAATTTTCGCTAAATTTTTAAATACCTCACTATCGACAGTTCGACAGTGGGAACAAGGCGATAAGCACCCAAGAGGCACTTCATTGAAGTTGCTTAATTTGGTAGCTACTAAAGGTTTGGGCATACTGGCTTAATCAGCACCAATTCTCGAGCTATTTTGGGCCACAGTAGGACGTTCTTCAACACTCAAGCTTGAGTTTGTTGACTTTGGAAGCTTAACCACCGTAGGATTGCTCGATAAATCTTTATGCAGGAATGTTGGTTTTATGAGTTTTTCTGAATCCCTAGAGTCCGAATCTGATGTCGAAATTTACAGCGTTTCTGGGCTTAATCGTTTAGCGAAGGTTGTTTTAGAAGAAACCTTTTCCCTGATTTGGGTCGAAGGAGAGATTTCTAATTTGGCCTGTCCTAGTTCTGGACATATGTATTTCTCGCTCAAAGATGAAACAGCACAAGTTCGATGTGCATTATTTAAACAGCGAAGTCGTGGTCTCAGCTTTACACCTGAAAATGGACTGCTTGTTCGCGTTCAAGCGCGAGTAAGTTTGTATGAAGGTCGCGGTGAATTTCAGTTGATCGTTGAGAAAATTGAAGAAGCAGGAAATGGAGCACTACAACGCGCATTTGAAGCACTCAAGAAAAAACTGCTCGCTGAAGGATTATTTGATAGCGCTCATAAAAAATCCTTGCCCAAATTACCGACGTGTATTGGTGTTGTTACTTCCCCGACAGGCGCAGCAATCCGTGATATTATCAGTGTATTAAAAAGACGTTTTCCCTCGATTCCGATTATTATTTATCCTACCGCTGTGCAAGGAAACGAAGCACCCGCTCAAATCGTTCAAGCGATCAGAAAAGCGAATAAACGTGCTGATTGTGATGTGCTGATTGTTGGACGCGGAGGTGGTTCACTCGAAGATCTGTGGTCTTTTAACGAAGAAATTGTCGCGCGTGCAATTTTTGATAGCACAATACCCATTGTGAGCGCCGTGGGTCACGAAATTGATACCACCATAGCAGATTATGTGGCAGATCAACGTGCAGCCACACCCACTGCTGCTGCTGAATTAGTGTCACCCGATCGACAAGAATGGCAGCATAAAGTAGATCAATATGCATCTAGGCTTCAACAAAATTGGCGGACATTTTTAAATCATGCCAATTTAAATGTTATGCATTTACGCAAACGACTTAAACACCCTGGACAAATTATTCGTGAACGAACACAACATTGTGATCATTTAGAGCAACGCTTACTCTCATCATGGCAAACTATTATTCACCGATCGATTCAATCACTGAATCACATCAAGGCTCGTTTGCAACAACAAAATCCCTCATACACACTGAAATCTCAGCAAATTTTGTGTCAAACACTTTCTGATCGCTTTCATACTTCAATTCAACATTTAATCTGCAATAAACAACTTCAGTTAGAAAATTCGAGCCGCGCACTCAATGCGGTGAGTCCGTTGAATACCTTAGGTCGCGGCTATGCGATTGCGACCCAACAAAATAAAATCGTCAAATCAACTCAGAGTCTAAAAGCCGGCGATCAAATACGCATTCGGTTATCGGATGGACAGTTGGATTGCTCCGTAAATACGATACTGACTTCAGATAGCGCTGGAAATTAATATGCACCGCCAAATTGTTAACAGCACATTGATTTATTTCAGCATGATTGTATTGCAAGCCTTAATTCAAATTGTTCTACTTCCGTTTCAAACGCATTATTTAACACCTAACCAATTCGGAGTACTCGCAACTGTGATCGCTGTCGCAACTCTGTGCGCTCCCATTTTTAATCTAGGTCTTCTTGGCGCAGCTCAGCGATTCAGCAGCGATGCTAAAAATAACCCAGAAAAAATAGCTATTTTATGGACGACCTTATTGTGGCTAAGCTTAATTTCAGGTGTGCTCACTGGAATCGTTTTACTTCTAGCGACCTCTTTTTTACCGATTCCTTGGCATTCTACCGACGTTAATTTAACGACAATAATGACGGTTATTACTCATGCCATCGGGATGGGAATCGTTTTAATGTGCTGTGAATTTTTAAGAATGATTCACCAACCCTACCGTTATGCTATTGCAATCACTTTCATGTCTGTCAGTTATTGTGTCATGAATCTACTCTTTATAGGTTTATTTGGATGGGCACTAAACGGCGCACTACTTGCTTTCGCTATTATGCCCATTATTGGCTTTATCGCATTTTTTATAACAAATCTCCAAAAGCTTAAGTGGTCAATGAATTCAACACTTATAAAAGAGGTATTAGCTTATTCGATCAAAGTACTTCCACATTTTAGTTTTACAACGCTCAACACATTAGCTGATCGACTTTTGATCGTGATACTTCTAGGTAAATTTTTTGCTGGAATTTATACCGTTGGATCCACCATGGCTTCGGCGATGCTAATGTTCGTGAATGCACTCAGTTTTTCTATTCGTCCTCATATCTTCGCTAAATTTAATGAGCAGTCTACAAGAGCGTTCTATGCGGTACGTCAATTATCATTAACATCCATAATAGTGATTGCACTGGCTGGTGCAAATATGATTGTGTGGGCGCCTGAAATTATCACGTTACTGACAAGCAATGCTTATCATGATGCATGGAAAATCACACTATTGCTCACAATAAAATTTATGGTACAAGGCATTAGCCTTTTTGTAGTGTGTAGTATTTTATTTAACAAAAATAAAGTACACCAACTCATATGGATTTCAGTTTGCAGTTTAATTTTACTCGTTGTTTTATCGGTTCAATTAGCTCCGCATTTTGGAATTTTTGGAGTTGCGATTGCAGGTCTTGTCGCTTCGCTTATAGAACTTTTGATGAATTACGCAGTATCGAAAAAAACACTGGCGATGAAATGGCCTTTGATTCAAATGATTTCTCTAATGATGCTCTTTATTATCCCGGCCTGCGCATTAGTTGCCTTCACTCACTCAAGCCAATGGTCACTTTGGGAGATACTATCGGTTAAAGGTAGCTTTTCAGCTCTCACAATGCTTAGCTTTGTTTTTATTATATCCAAGCAAACAAAATCAAAAATTTCATCGATTTTTTTCAGGGGTTATTCCGGGAATTGAAGTGACACCTCTCTTGAACTGCATTCCCTCCCCCATCTACAAGCGCCGCAATCGCTAGAAGAAAGTCCTCTATCAGGTCGTACGAAACTCTTTTTTAGAGTGTTTGAAAATTATTCTTTAAGGCAGCATGAGGTGCAGTATTTAATTATATTAAAATAAAAAAAATAGGGTCAGAAGTTCCGGTTTTGTGTGGATTCAGCGGTAAGGTATTTAGGTCGCTGAAGGTAATGGAAGAAAAAGTCTCTGATATTGAAAAAAATTGCGTTTGAAATCCCTCTATATTCTAGAACCTATAGTTTTAATGACTGATTTAGATTTATTGCTAATATTTCTAATATATCACTATTATTTTCAGCGAGAGTAATCGCTGACTGTCCTTTGTGATCTTCTTGACGAGGATCTGCACCAGCCTCTATTAACATCTTTACGAATTTTTTATTTCCCTGAATAACGGCTATATGTAATGCTGATTGTCCGGTTTTTGCATCCACTCCATCGATTGGCCAGTGTAAAAAAATTAATAACTTTAGCGCAGACTCATTATTATGTTTTACACAGACTGGGGCTAGCATACTAGACTCACCGCCCGTTTCTTTTGCATAATGAGTCAGTAAGAAAAATAAAAAACATTGTAATATTTGTATGTTTTTACCCTCGATAGCATAATCTAACGCTGTGAATCCTCTTGCATCTTTTACAGAAGTAAACCCTATGTTTTCTAGCAACACTTCTACATTATCCGGGCGACCACGTTTTACAGCCCAATGTAGTGCAGTTAGTCCCTTCCCAGGGACGCCATCAGGGATATTAGTGTACTTTTTATTAATAGTGAGTAATTTTTTTAATTCATCAGAACTTCCATTTGCCGCTGCTACACGTATTTCTTTACCTGGATTATGCCCATTATCATTCAACAAACTACATGTCATGGTTGCTTCAGATAAGAACTGTGAACAGTTTCGTACATGTTGATGAGTATCTGGAAACGATTGTTTAAAAATTGTTAACGCTCTTGTTAAGTATTTTTTTGATTGTTCTGGATCATTACACATTAACAAAGCCTTACCTAATCCCATTAGGCATCCTGCGATAGAAGGATTATATGGATCTAATTTATCTTCAAAGATAAGTAAAGCCCCTTTAAAAACCACTACTGCAGCATCATAATTATTCAGGTAGATATTAACCCATCCCAAATTTTGGAGACACATAGCCACATCACTATGTCTATCACCAAAGGTAATCTTGAGAAGAGACAATGCTTCTTCGAATAATATCTTCGCCTTTTTTAAGTCCTTACTCATCATAATAGAACCTAGATTAAGCAAACAATTCCCACATTGAGAGTGTTTTTCTTTCCTAAGAATAGGCAAAGCTTCATTAAATCTAGCCTCTGCCTTATCTGTGTGATCTGAGCGGAGTAATACAAAACCCAGACTCCTCAAACAAAGTCCTACCTCAATATGGTCTTCACCTAGTGATGATTTAAGAATAGGCAAGGCTTTTTCGAGTGGAACTCCAGCCATACGAGGATCGGTGTCCAACAAAGAAAATCCTATATCGCTCATACAAATTGCTGCCTCTGTAAGGAGCTTATATTTTTCAAGTATTGGTAATGCTTTTTCAAGCACATCCTTAGCTTCTGATAGATTAATATTTAGCATTGCTCGCCCCATATATCTTAAGCAGATGCCGATTTCTGATGGCTCTGCATTAGGTGAAGACTGGAGCATATCTAATAATTCTTTATAGCAATTCACAGCATCGAGAGCATGTCCGGAATCTAACATTTGTTTCGCAACATCATATATGAATTTATGAGTCATGGTGCTATTTTTGTCGAAGAGATCAATCTTATAGATTGAGTAGCTTTCTTTAAATAACACTAATGCCTTCTTCAAATCACCACAGCGAAGAGTGGCTAATCCTAAATAACGTAGACATTCTGAAAGTTCATATTTTGAAATCGCTGTATAAGATCGAAATAGTAATAGGGCGTCTTGAAGCAATTCTCTTGCTTTGAGAGGTTCACCCTCATTCTCTGAAGTTGCCTTACCTAAGAAAAATAAGCATCGACCAATATATTCATGGTTATTTGGAGTAGTTGAGCGGAAAATATCTAACGCTTCATTCAGTTGGGTTATTGCTGCTTGTGGATCATGGCAAGCTAACATAGTTTGACCTAATGACATTAAGCCATAAGCGATTTGATTAGCGCGTGGCCCTAATATAGATTTAAGCGCTGATAAGGCACTTTCAATAATCGACTTAGCTTCCTCTAGTTGTTCATTTCCTAACATTGCTAAACCTAGCGTTATTCTTGCTTTTTCAATCTCGATGTTACCTTCAACCAGTCTGATCTTAAAAATAGATATAGCTTCCTTCAAGGTCTTAATGGCATCTTGGTAATCTCCACGCTCAATCATTATTTTACCTAAGCCGTCTAAGCATTGAGCCACATTATAATGGTTCATACCAAAATTGGTTTTGAAGATCAAAATTGCCTCTTCATAGAGTAATTTAGCTTCTTTTTTATTGCCGGAAATAAATGTAGTTGTCGCAAGATTCATTAAACATTTTGCGACATCAGGATGATTATTACCAAAATGTCTTCTGAGGATTGGTAATGCTTCTTCAAGTCTTAATATCGCATTTCTCCAATCACCGCACTGACTTAGGGCTATACCTAAGTTCATGTTCGTTCCTGCTACAATATAATGATCATCACCATAGGCTTCTTTGAAAATCGGTATCGCTTTTTCAATCAACTCAGCACCGCCTTGCGGGTTACCACATGAGACTTTCAACCAGCCTAGGTTTGAATATTCACCCGCTAGGATAAAATTTGATTCCCCGTAAGTAAGTGTAAGATAGGGCAATAAACGCTCAACTATCAATAAAGCTGTATTCTTATCGCCACATTGAGCTAATGCATTTGCTAATGCGAGCCAACTGCTATAGGTCTTATCAATGTTATTTCCATATTGATGTGTAAGAACTACCAGTGTTTCCTGAAGCATTTTTACCGCAGCTTCTGCATCACCACAACATCTTAATTGATTAGCTAGATTCACTCTGCAATTACAGTACGCCAGGGTAGGAAATCCAGTCATCTTTTCATAACAATCAAGTTGCGCTGCAAAACATTGTTTAGATAGAGTGTATTCGCCTAATATCTTTAAAGATATTCCAGCAACTTCATGAATCATTGCTTCACTTTCAAGAAAGGTATCGATTCTTGGTTGCAAAGATAAACTCTTGCTCAGAGCGACAGCATGAGGTCTAATTACTAATAATTTACGTTCATCTGAGGGCGTTATTACTGCTGCTTCGAATCTTACATCTAAATGACCTAAATAGTCTTTAATATAATTAGCCGATAATAGTAATAATTTGCCCGAATCTTCGCGAGAGTCTCCTAACTTCAATACATCTTGTATTACCTTATGAATAATATATGTCTCTCTCTCACCTCCTTCTTGGAGTAAGCTAAATCGACGCAATAATTCCAGTGCTTTATTAATTTTTAAATCGCCTTCATCATCAGGCAGCCATTTTCCTAGTAATACTTTTGGGATATCATCTTCATGTGAAAGGTATGAAGAACTTTTCAATATCGTTTCTACGAGTTCAAAACTGATCGTTTCAGTACACATAACTTTTATTTGATCGAGAGCAAGGCGAACAACCGCTGAAATCGATGCCTCATACTTCCTTTTACGTTTGATATGTTCTAATAGATAAGGATCATCTTCAGAAACAGGAGTTTCTAAGTATTCTTTTTGTGCTAGTTTAATAGCAGAATAACGATAGCAATACTCCGGAATAGTACATTCACTGCTAGTTATGTAGCAAATCGCCGACGTTATGGCCAGAGGATAACGATCTAGGGTATTTGCTAATAGTTCTGCATCATCGATAGAAACACCCTCTATCATCTTGCCTATATAAACTTTTGCATCTTCAAGTGTAAAGACATCTAAAATTATTTTTTTTAACTGGGGACCAAAACTAAGACTATTTCTTGTTGTTAGTATAACAGCAATTTCAGTATGCTCAAATTGCTCCGGTAAAAATTGTTTGATTATTGCGTATCTCGGTGTATTGTCAACTACCACTATTCCACGACCTTTTTCGGAGAGTCGATCGTAAATTAACTGGCAGAGAACATCTAAACTCAATTCAACATCTAATCCTAAAGATTGGCCTAATGATGTCAACTGAGACCTCAGATTACTTTCTGCTGTAGCATCATCTTCTCCGCCATTCAACCATATCACCCAATCATATACTTTATCCTTAAACTGCTTCCTAACAAAATAATTGACTAATTGAGTTTTGCCTATTCCTCCCGTCCCAGATATTTGTGCATTAAGATATTCTCTCGGAGGACTATTAAGTTTAGCAGTTTCATTTGTTGAAATAACCTGTACTTTGTCTGCGTTCTTTTCCAATTCCTTCAATTCACTTTCTCTGCCGGTAAAATAACTAAATGGAGCTGGTAATCCATATAATGGCTTGAATGTTTGTTTAGGAATATTAACGACTATCCTTATACCTGAACGTTGATACTTGAATTTATCAAATAAGTGATTTTTCTCCAGAAAATTCTCAAGAAAACATGATGCTTCAACAGACATAGATGTGGGTGAATATTCACCTACTAAGCGCATTAAGCTTTGGAGAGTTTTTTCATCCGGTACTGTTTTGAGAACTATCTCGAGAGGATGTTCCTTCACTGAATAAGTGCGGGCGGATGTTTTTTCTGTAGTACTAGATTGATGAATACTAACAACGGCAGAGATTTCTTTCATCTCTGATACTCTTCCTATCCCAGCACTAGCAAGAGTATTCGGGGGCGCGTGCAATTCAGCTGTTGTGAGTAGCTCTTCAATATGCGGCAAAAGAGTCATTATCATACTATCAGAATAGTTCTTGATGCTCACAAAACTCAGCTCTGATAAGAAGCTTGTCTCAGTTTGCACTTCCATCGCTCATCCCTCTATAATTAGATACTTTTGACTATCGCCCATAATTGTAATAATTTTCGAGAGCCATCTTCAACGTTTTTTTCTGTTAAGCGATATATTATATACCGCTATATTATTATTTTTTATGTTTTTATGTACAGGCTCTAGTGATCCAAGTAACTCTCTTAATCATGAATTTTCAATACAAACACCCAGACCTGAGATCATCTCTCAGGATAAAAAATGCTAAAAATTCACTCTCCATGCAACTCGAGTCTAACATGTGCTGGCACAACACAATCTTAAAATCGAAGCAGCCGCCAGCAAGCTGATATTGAAGCCGCAACTCAAAGCAGGGTCGAAAACCTGGGCACGTTTAGTAGCGAAGGTGTATGAAGTTGATCCCCCATGGCTTCAGCAGTTGCCTTCACTCACTCAAGCCAATGGTCACTTTGGGATAGATCATCGGTTAAAGGTAGCTTTTCAGCTCTCACAATGCTCTGCTCTATTTTTATTATATCCAAGCAAACTAAATCGAGAATTTCATCGATTTTGTCAGAAATTATTCCGGGAATTGAACTGAGACCATCAGAATAGACTAGCCTCAATATCGTATATGCTATAATTAGCACAAGTATAGCAATACAGGATTTTGGCTATGTTTAAAGACCGCATGCAAAATAATCATTTGGATATACACTCAAGTTCTGATCCACTAAAACCTCATTTTGAGTTACTAGCATCAGTCATTAAAAAAGCAGTCTCACCCAATATACCCATTCCATTGAATTTTACTCCAGCGGATATTGTCAATTTTTCAACGCTCCATCAAGATCTTTACAAACTTGCTTTGGAAGGCCCTTATAGTTTAGTAATACGTCAAATTTTTGATCAAATATTTCAGCTTGTTGCAATGCATCAAATGCTCTTATTAGTAATTCAACGAATAGAACAAATCGAAAAGAAACGCTTTGAAGACGAACTCTCAGCAACTTTTTCAGATGATGATACTGATATTCCACTTACTGCCGAAAGAATTTCACCCGAAACAGAATTACATCAATTACGCGAGGAAAAAGTCACACTATCTGCTGCTCTTCAACAATATCAAAATAGATCTCTTATTGTTAATAGAGTTTATTTCGTTTCTATCACTAAATTTCTACAAGTAGTTGCTTCTACAAGCGTAATCAACAGAGCAAAACAATTAAATTACAATTTCAATCCAGCTGAAATCCAAACACTACTTACCCCTGTTCCACGCGCTCATATTCAATCGATACTTGAAAATTCATATGCACAACAAACCCATACAGAGACAGAGAAAAAAACGATGCCTGAGCCCGATTATCTCGCGACTCGAAGTCTACATGATTTAGAACTTAAAACATTAATGGTCATTAATACGTATCGAAATCGAGTATTGGCTGAAATGGAAACTGATTTAACGACTTCAAAACCAAACCTTAGTGATCAAGAAAAGTTGAATCATATGGCTGACTTGAGAGCAGAATTTGATAGAAAACATTCCGACCCAAAAATCCCCCATCAAGAGTCGACTAAAGATCCCAGTGATCCAAGATCTCGCTTTAAAAGAGAACAAGTTCAAGAAACTATACCCGTAAATTCGGTCCTTGCTGCTACTAAATTACTCAAATCATTCAGATCAACATTTGAGTCACTTGAACAACAAGCACAAGGGCTTCATGAACTCCATAAAAAAGATCTTGCCCCGGAGGCTATGATTAAAGAAATGGAAAAGCATATCGAAACTGCAAAACAAAAAATTACTGTATCTACTCCACAATCCGGACCACGTTAAATCAGGAGATGAGGGGTGGTGCAATCTCGGAATCACGAATAGCATTTTTTGGAATTGACTCCTCGTCAAGCTTTAACCACATTTCTGTTGCAAGATGACTGAGTTCATTCATTCCTGGATGTGATGATAAATAATGACTGTCTTCGATGGCAGTTGCTAGAATTCCCAGTTCTTGAGTGGGAAGGTGTTTGTCTTTCATTAAAATAAGTAGTGCTGCATTGGATAATTCATCGAGTAGAAACAGTTTTCAGATGTTTATAATTTAAGCAAAGAAGATTCAGATCAAGTTGAGGCTCGAGTACGCAAACGATGATTCAAAAAAGCGATTTGCAATGAGGAAAATTGCGTTTGAAATTCCTATATATCGGGTATAATTTTCTCATTAAACTTGATAGAGTAGCATAATGACTAAAACACAACTTCCTAAAATTCATTTATTTGCGCTCGTAATGTTAATCACGGGCTCTATTGACAGCATCCGCAATTTGCCTGTCTCGGCTTTATTCGGCAGTGAATTAATCTTTTATTTTTTGCTTGGAGCTTTGATTTTCCTGATTCCGGTTGCTCTCGTGTCTGCAGAGCTTTCATCCAGTTTTGCTGGTGAAGGTGGCATTTATGGCTGGGTTAGACTTGCATTTGGCGATAACGCCGCTTTTTTTGCCATTTGGTTGCAATGGATCAATACGATGGTTTGGTACCCCACCATTTTATCTTTTATTGCAGCAACAGCTGCTTTTCTGGTGAACCCAGCCTTAGCCAGTAATAAATGGTATTTGCTTAGTGTCATTCTATCCACATTTTGGATAATGACATTCATCAATTTACGTGGGTTAAAAACCTCTGCGAGTTTTGCCAGTTTTTGCGCCATTGCCGGCATGATAGTTCCCATGGCGTTCATCATTGCTCTCGCAACGACTTGGTGGATAAGTGGGCATCCACTGCAAATAAAATTGGATTGGCACTCATTGTTGCCACAGCTGCACGAATCAAAAAGCTGGTCTTCACTAACCGCAATCATGACATCCTATCTCGGAATGGAATTAGCAGCAGTTCATGTCAATGACGTGAAGCATCCGCGTCGTACCTTTCCACTGGCCTTACTGATTTCAGTGGTGCTCATCATGGCAACTATGATCATGGGCTCTCTCGCCATTGCCTTTGTTTTGCCACACGATAAAATCAATTTAGTCGAAGGTGTGATGCAAACTTTTCAACATTTTCTAGCGAGCTATCATTTATCGGCATGCTTACCTGTGGTTGCGATTATGATATTACTTGGCAGCCTTGGTGGCATGATCAACTGGATAATTTCACCTGCAAAAGGATTGCTGCTCGCTGCAAAAAATCAATTTTTACCTACCTCCCTCGCAAAAGAAAATAAACAGGGCGTTCCAAGCCGAATTCTTATTTTACAAGCAATCCTTGTAAGCTTGTTCACATCTTCTTATTTCTTAGTCCCCAGTGTTAATACGGCCTATTGGCTATTAACTGATTTAAGCACTGAACTCTACATGTTGATGTATGTTCTAATGTTTTTTGCGGCTCTGTGCCTACGTTATAAATTCGCAAACGTCGAGCGCCCTTTTGAAATTCCAGGAAAAAAAATAGGTATGTGGTTAACGTGCGGCTTTGGGCTACTCGGTTGCACCCTTACCATCATAGTTGGATTTGTAGCCCCTGATAATCTACCAGTCAATGCGGGCTGGAGTTACAGTACCCTCTTTGCCCTCGGTATAAGCGCCCTATTACTACCGGCAATCGCCTTTATCTTATACCGCAACCGGCAACTTCGGCTTACCCAAATGGAAGCGGCCACCAGCAATTGATGCTAATAATTGTTGAATTGTTATGGGAAAGATTCAGCAAAGTTTCGTGCCAAAAAGTGGTATTGAAATTCCTATCCATTTAGTGTGTTTGAAATCCTTATCTATCAACTATTTTACTCGCTTCATCAGGCGTTGTCTTCTTCGTATTTGTCGATCAGTGAGTTGATTTGGTTTACCTTCAAATGGATTTTCGCCGGATTTTAGAGACAGCCGAATTGGAGTGCCCTTAATACCCAAAGCTTTTCTATAAGCACTGATTAAATAGCGTTGATAAGATTCCGGTAGATCGGTCGTTTGATTTCCGTGAATCACAATGATTGGAGGACAAACTCCACCCATGTGAGCATATCGCAATTTAATTCGCCGCCCTCGCACCATCGGTGGCGCATGCTGACGCACGATGTCCTCTAAAATGCGACTTAATTTTGGCGTTGATATTCGAGTTATTGCATGTTTAAAAGCAGTGTTGATACCACGAAATAATTCTCGAATTCCAGTTCCGTGAAGTGCAGAAATATTCAGAATATCAGCAAAACGAACAAATTCTAATTTTCTGTCAATATCTTTTGTCATTACTTTTCGCTGCTCTGTCGATAATCCATCTGATTTATTGATCGCGATGACTAAAGACCGCCCCGCTTCTAAAATAAAATCGATTAATCGCAAATCTTGGTCAATAACACCTTCGCGAGCATCGATAACCATCACGACAACATGTGCTGATTCGATGGCTTGCAGACTTTTAATCACTGAAAATTTTTCTACTACTTCTGTCACTTTTGCGCGACGTCGCACTCCAGCTGTATCTATAAGCACATAATTTTTTTTATCTCGCTCCATAGGAATAAAAATACTATCACGTGTCGTTCCGGCTTCGTCAAAAACCACGACTCGTTCTTCACCTAATATGCAATTGACTAATGTAGATTTTCCAACATTAGGACGACCTACTATCGCAATATGAATCCCTTTCTCTTCATCAAGCTCTAGGCTATCTTCAGGAAAAGATAATTCTGATATAACCTGGGCGAGCATCGATTGAATGCCACGATTTTGACTCGCAGCTATAGCAATAACATCAGCAAAACCCAATTCGTAAAAATCCGATTTAGCGACATCAGGATCACGACCATCTGTTTTATTCACTATCAAGATGGTTTTTTTATTTAATGAACGAAGACGTTTCGCTATTTTATTATCATCAGGAGAAATTCCATCTTTTCCATCTACCATGAATAGTATCATTTCTGCTTCATTCACAGCTTGCCAAGATTGTTCCATCATTTTACTAACAATACCTTCGTCTTCCCCTTCAATTCCGCCTGTATCGATCACAATAAATTTTTTATCTTCGTAGGTTGCTTCAGCGTATTGCCGATCGCGAGTCACACCCGGTAGATCAACAACCAACGCATTGCGTCGTTTGGTGAGACGATTGAATAAGGTCGATTTGCCGACATTGGGACGCCCTACGATGGCAATTACGGGAATCATAATGGTTTTCTCTTAAAATAAGGCGTTATTATAACCTAAAATCAGGGATAAATGAAGGGCAGAGGGGAAGGGGTCAAGTCTCTAATTGCCCACTTCTCCTTCTAACGCCCCCTAAGTCTACTTGATCGAGACTAATTTTCCACTGCTAGACAGTACAATAAGGTGGTTACCGTAGATTTGTGGTGTCGCTAATAATCGTTTTGAATCGACTGAATGACGCGCTAAAAACTGACCATTCTGAACTGATAGCCAATGAACATAGCCTTCATTATCGCCAACAGCGAGCCCACCCGAATGCAGCACAGGTTGAGTTAAGCCTCGACCTTCCAGCTGATCTTGATGCCAACGAACACGACCGCTTTGTCGATCCAAGGCCCAGACATGACTATTTTCATCAACGGCGTACACAGATAACGCATCGACTGCCAATCCAACCTGGGAAGACATTTCATGTTCCCAGATCAAACTTCCATCATGCAATTGCAACGCGGCTAATTTACCTTGATAGGTTACAACATAAATAATGCCATCTCGCACTATCGGTTCGCTGCCAATATCGACTAAACGTTCAACAGCACTCGCACCATGTGGTAAAGCAATAGCACGACTCCACAAGAGTCGACCGTTTTCTAAATTTAACGAAGCGAGTTGGCCATCTGAAAATCCTGCTAAAACACGATTGCCTACAACAGTTGGCGCACTACTTCCACGAAGCATTAATTCAGGAGGATTTTGGTGAAAAGACCATCGATGATGTCCTGTTGCACTATCTAGCGCTAGAAGATCACCACTTTCAGTTTTAATTAATACTCTATCACCTGCGATTCGAGGTGTGGCTGTTACTTCGCTAGGAGCTTGAGCTCGCCAAACTTCATTCCCATTATGTGCATTTAATCCAATAACGGAACCGTTTGTTGTTCCCACAACCACTAAATTATTTTGAACAGCAACACCGCTACTAATATTTTGTTTTAATTCTTTTTTCCACAAAATATTTCCGGTATTGGCATTCGATGCAGTCACTACACCTTGATAACTCGCCGTATATACTTTTTCATGCGCAATATCATGCTGCATTCGTAAATAATGCCCGCTGGTTCCACGTCCACCACCTGATGAGGAGCTCCAAGCAACTCCGACATTCATCGAAGAATTAAATTTTGCAAGTGGTGCTACACGTTCAACTTCACGATCATCCATTGCACACCCTGAAATTAGGGTTATTAATGACAACGCTACTAATCGACTTTTAATTCGCATATTTTTCTCCTAAGCTAATGCATTCGAGTGAGCAGATAATTGCTCAAACTTCATCTCGAGCAGTGAACGGTTAAATTCGCCTTTTTCTGTTGCATTCAATGCTGCTTTATACGAATCACGTGCTTTAGTCGTATCACCCATTGCAACAAAAATATCACCTTTCACCTCGTTGATTTGCGGCAGGAAAATAGAATCATCCACTTTATCTAAAAGAGCCAACGCTTCTTTCAACTCATGTTTCGCGAGTAAAATTCGAGCTGCACGAACACGTGCAATTTGGCGAATTTTTGAATCTTTGCTATTGTCCATGATGACTTTTAATTCTTTGTACGCTTTATCAAAATCGCCTTTTTCTACAGCAAGATGAGCCAACATAAAATCAGCCATACTTGCATAAGGTGTTTTTTTGTAATCAGTTGCTAACGAATTCGCTTGAGCAATCAACGCATCTTGATTATGTTGATTGAAACTCGATAACATTTGATCATAAATCAGCGACGCCTGCTCATTAAAAGCAGATTGAGATCGCTGCCACATTCTCCATCCGTACGAAGCACTAATTCCGATCAAGAAAACTAATAAAGAAATTTTTCCGTAATTTTTCCACCAATTTTTGATAGCCTCTATCTGTTCCTGTTCATTCGCTAACACTGACATAAAATATCCTCCTCTTTATTTGACCTGAATTAATTTTTGCAGTATCCAGGTCTGACCTTACTCAAAACATGATTGCTTAATTAAAGCAGCTAATTTATCTTGCGTATGTGTTTCTTGCTCACGTTCTTCACGTAAATATTTCACCGAAACCACACCACGCGCTAATTCATCTTCAGCAATAATGAACGCTATTTTTGCTCCGCTTTTATCTGCCCTTTTAAATTGGGCTTTAAAATTTCCACCGCCACAATTCATTACTAAACGTAAATTAGGCATTTGGTCACGCAATTTTTCACTTAACAATAATCCTGCTTGAATTGCATTATCTCCCATAACAATCATATAAACATGAGGTTTATCATCAGGAGTATAAATGGATTCTAATAGCAATATCACCCTTTCCAAACCCATGGCGAAACCTACAGCCGGAGTCGCTTTCCCGCCTAAAGTTTCGACTAAAGAATCATAACGACCACCTGCACATAATGTACCTTGAGCACCTAATTGTTCTGTTGTCCATTCGTAAACTGTTCTTCCGTAATAATCGAGCCCACGAACTAAGTACGGATTTAAAACATATTTTATTCCAGCTGCATCCAACAAATCGCGCAGTCCTGAAAAATGCGCCTTTGATTCATCATCTAAATAATCGGGTAGAATAGGTGCATTCGTGATGAGTGATTTCATAGCAGGATTTTTACTATCAAGAATTCTTAGGGGATTCGACGTTAAACGTCGTTGAGAATCTTCATCCAATAATTCAATATTTTCACTAAAATAACGAACAAGATCTTCACGATAACGTTGACGGGTTTCTAATGTCCCTAGCGAGTTTAATTCCAGACGAACGTGTTCTTCAATTCCTAATTCTTTCCAAAATCGAGCCATCATAAAAAGTTGTTCAGCATCAATATCAGGACCAGAAATTCCAAATGATTCGACACCGAATTGAAAAAACTGACGATAGCGGCCTTTTTGTGGTCGTTCTCGTCTAAACATCGGGCCTAAGTACCAAAATCGTTGCTGCGAATTTAATAAACCGTGCTCTATGCAAGCACGTACAGTTCCTGCAGTTCCTTCAGGACGCAAACTGAGTTGATCTTCATTTCGATCAGTAAAAGTGTACATTTCTTTTTCAACAATATCTGTCACTTCACCGATCGTGCGTTTAAATAAAATTGTTTGTTCTAAAACGGGTAATCGAATTTCTTGATAGGTGTATCGCGCCATCAAATCAGCTAATAATTTTTCAATATACTGCCAATAGGGGGATTGTGAGGGCAGAATATCATTCATTCCTCGAATTGCTTGGATGATAGCTACCACGTTTTTTATCCTCTACCAAATACTTTTTCGAGTTCTTGAAGTAGTGCCCGCTCTTCTCGATCTCGCTGTCCAACTAACACTTTAGGTTTAAACGGTTTGATTTGATACCAACTGTGTTTTTTCGTGATCGTGGAGCTATCGGCATTTGTATCAGTGTCTTCATCACTCTCTTCGGAATCGTCGCTTTCTTCATCTGCAGCTGCAGGAGTAACAGCCGTTGGTTTTGTAGTATTTTGATTCGACGATAATTTTGGATCTGCAGTCGTAGACGATGTAACAGTATTTGCTTCTTTCTGAGTTGCTGCTGGATCTGGAGTTTGAGTGGTCGTCTTTTTACTATCAGAATCTTTTGTTTGAGTTCCTGGTTGCGATAAAGAAGACTCAAGACTATTGGGTTGAGCTTCAGATTTAGGCAAAAGACTAGTGCTTTCACTTTGCGCTTCAGTAGATTGATTATTCGTCGCTTCTGTTTTTTGTGTCGCTTGAGCAGTAATATCTGTGCTTGTTTGATCAGTGGAATCAGTCGCAACAGTAGGTGCAATAGAGTGATTAGGTTGCCCACGCCACCAAATCGCCACTAAAAAAATCAAAATCATTCCGATGCTATAAGTTACCCAGCGTATCCATCGATCGCCTGAAGAAAATTGACGTCTCACAAGTAGTTTCGTTTCGTGGCGCTCAATTGTGTCAGTATATTTTAATCGGTCAAATTCGCGTACGAGCAAATCAGGATCAAGCCCTAATAATTTCGCGTAAGAACGTAAATAACCTTTTGCATAGGTCTCAGCACCAGCAAAACGATAATCATCATTTTCCATATCATAAATGCGTTGTGTACTTAAATTTAATCGATGAGCAACATCTTCAGTTCTCAGGCCTTTAAACTCTCGAGCACGTTGAAGAGTGACTCCCAGCTTTTCTCTGGGCACTTCATCAGTGCTTGCTTCGTCGTTTGACTCATTATCAATCATTTCCACTCTCCAAGTTATCTATTGGCTAGAAGTTCACTCTTATGGAGGAAACTACTATGTATTCCATCAAATATTAATTCGCAGATTGAGCTTCCTCTACTACGATAGGAATCATAGTTTTCTGAGCCCATTTAGCACTTCGCTGTGTTCGGTCGGTCACTTTTCCTACAAGTTGTCCACAAGCAGCATCTACATCTGCGCCTCGAGTCCTTCGAACGATGGTATTTAATCCCGCGTTCATTAAAATCCTCTGAAACTCATCAATCACTTTTGTACTTGAACAAACATACGTTGTTTTTGGAAATGGATTGAAAGGAATCAAATTAATTTTACAAGGCACTCCTTTCACCAATTCAATGAGCTGTTGAGCATGCTCTCGCTGATCATTAACGCCAGCCAGCATAACATACTCAAAGGTAACATAACGCTTATTTTGCCCAATAAAATAATCTTTGCAAGCCTGCATTAAATCAGCAAGATGATATTTTTTGTTAACCGGAACTAAGATATTGCGAAGCTCATCATTGGCTGCGTGTAAAGAAACGGCTAAAGACACAGGGCTATCTTCTTTTAGTTTTCGCATGGCAGGAATCAGTCCGGAGGTACTCAAGGTCACGCGATATTTCGACAAACCGTAAGCTAAATCATCCATCATAATGTCCATCGCAGCTACAACGTTATCATAGTTGAGTAAGGGCTCTCCCATTCCCATCATCACTACATTGGTGACAGCATGCTCATTCGCTGAACCTGATTTTGCCAACGATCGAGTCGCGAACCACACCTGAGCAATGATTTCACCCACAGTAAGATTTCGGCTAAAGCCTTGCTTACCTGTAGAACAAAAACTGCAATCTAAAGCACATCCTACTTGAGAAGACACACAAAGAGTGCCTCGTGACAACACGAGATCGGGAGGTTCATCATTAACCTCAGATTCTGACTGAGAATTTCGATGACTAGGGATATAAACCGTTTCAATACAATTGCCATCAGCGAGACGCAGCAGCCATTTGCATGTCCCATCGCTGGACTTTTGTTCAGTGACCAGCTCAGGAACTCTAATTTCTGCTGTTTCAGCCAATCGTTCTCGTAAGGCTAGACTGAGATTTGACATCGCGGCGAAATCCGTTTCGCCCACTTGGTGCATCCATTTGAAGACTTGTTGAGCTCGAAAAGGCTTTTCGCCAATTTGAGCAAAATACTCACCTAACGCTTGACGATTGAAGTCTAACAGATTGATTTTACTGTTATTTTCAATTTTCAGCATTTCTCGGCAACAGGTCGTTGTTAAAGAAAAATTTGATTTCAACAGTCGCATTCTCAAGACTATCAGAGCCATGAACAGCATTAGCGTCTATAGAATCAGCAAAGTCTGCACGGATCGTTCCTGGAGCAGCGTCTTTAGGGTTTGTAGCACCCATTAACTCGCGATTACGTAATACCGCGTCTTCACCTTCAAGCGCAAGGACCATCACAGGACCTGAGATCATGAAATCGACCAGATCATTAAAAAACGGGCGTTCATTGTGTATAGCATAAAATTGTTGGGCCTGATCTTTAGATAACCGTAGCATTTTTGCCCCAATAATCTGTAACCCATTCGCCTCAAATCGGCTCAAAATCTCACCAATAACGTTCTTACCGACCGCATCAGGTTTGATAATCGATAATGTTCGCTCAATAGCCATAATAACTCCTATGTGACAAATAAACAGATGATTATACTGTATTTTCAGGGTATTCGGAAGGGGAAATAGCTAACTGAATTGACTAATAAAAATTGTCAACTAAGAGAGGTTTTTAACGCAATTGCTGCCGGATGAAGGTAAATATCAGGTAGGCTCAATAGAATCTAAGGCGATAGTGGACTGGGCAAGATCTACGCGGTTATTTATACAGCCCCCACTAAAGATTGATGCCTTATATTTGCAAAGGTCAAGATTTAACAACGCGACGCCTTTTGAAGAGCATCAAGAACTATCAATACGGAGTGTTTCTTTACTGGTTGTATTTGGAGTTCGGTTAGAATGACTTCCGGGGTCAGTTTTTGTATTTCAGCTACAGTTTGATGATGAACTTTTTCAGTGACCCACGAAGCTACTGCGATGGTTGCACAAGATCCTTGAGCCTTGAAACAAATATCTTCAATTATTCCATCACGAATTCTGAGTTGAATTCGAACACAATCCCCACTCTCAATACATCCTGCACGCCCTGTGTGCACATCAGGATCGTGTTCATCAAAATGCCCAACATTTTGTGGATGATTAAAATGTTCAACCAGTTGCGGGCTGTAAGATTTTAAGCTAATCATGTTTTCTTTCCTCCCAAAGTGGAGATAAATTTCGTAATCGAGCGACGCCTTTCTGTATCACATCAATGGCAAACTCAATTTCCTGAGCTGTGGTAAAGCGTCCTAAACTCAATCGCATCGAAGCATGGGCCAGAAGTGAAGGAACTCCCATCGCTAATAGTACATGAGAAGGCTCCAGTGATGCTGATGTACAGGCTGAACCTGTAGAAACAGCAATATCTTGCAAGGCCATTAACAATGCTTCACCATCAACGTAATCAAATCCTATATTAAGATTATTCGCAACGCGATTTGATTGATCACCATGAAGGTGAATGTTTTCAATCTGAGAAATCTTATCCCATAGTTGATCGCGTAATAATTTAATTCTTAGTGTTTCATCAACGAATTCTGCTTGCGCAATCATAAAAGCTTCTGCCATCCCTACAATTAAATGCGTCGGTAAAGTGCCAGAACGCAATCCTTTTTCATGCCCTCCTCCATATATTAAAGGCTCAACATGGACACGCGGTTCTCGACGTATGTAAAGAGCACCAATTCCTTTAGGACCATAGACTTTATGCGCAGATAATGAGAGAAAATCAACGTCCATTTCTTTGACATCCACTTTCACTTTACCGCAACTTTGTGCTGCATCGGTGTGTAGCAAAATTCCATGAGGTCGAGTAATCTCAGCATAACTCGCAATATCTTGCACCAATCCAATTTCATTGTTGACATGCATTAACGAAACTAGAATAGTGTCTTTTCTAATAGCCTTTTCCAGTTTTTCAGGATGAATGATACCCTGCGCATCAGGTTCCAAATACGTTATTTCAAATCCTTCTTTTGTAAGTGCTCTACACGGATCTAAGACCGCTTTATGCTCGGTTTTAGCAGTGATAATATGTTTTCCTTTGCGGGAATAAAAACGAGCTGCGCCGATAATTGCCAAATTATTCGCTTCTGTTGCACCAGAGGTCCATATAATTTCTTCGGTATTTGCACCGATACAAGATGCAACTTGTGCACGAGCCATTTCAACGGATTCACTGGCCTGCCAACCATAGCTGTGAGTGGTCGATGCAGGATTTCCAAAATGTCCGCTCACCTCTAGAAATCCTAACATTTTTTTTGTGACACGTGGGTCCACTGGCGTAGTCGCCATATTGTCGAGATACACGGGAAGGCGCACTATTGTTTCTCCACAGTGTGATCTACAATTGAATTTAAGACGCCTCTTAAAATATTCATTTCATTCTCTTCTATGATCGCACGATTAAATAATCTTCGAAGTCGCAACATTAACTTTTTCGGATGACTAGGGTTTAGATACCCCAAATGAATCAAACAGCCCTGTAAACTAACAAAGAATTTTTCCATTTCATCCGCAGTCACTGGACGACTTTCTATTTCATAGTCTAGCTCAATATCATGTTTTTGTTGAAGAGCCATTCGCAATTCATAGGTAACTATTTGCACTGCAGCTGCAACATTTAAGGAACTAAAGTCTTCGTCGCAGGGAATGTGCAAATGAGCATGGCATAGAGCGAGCTCATCATTTGATAGTCCCGATTGCTCATTACCAAAAACAAAGGCAATTTTTTGTTGGTCCCGCAGCCGAGGAATTATTTTCTCAATGCATCGCCGTGGATCACTTAAGGGCCATGCAACTGAACGCAATCGTGCACTTGTGCCAACAACAAAATGACTATCACTAATCGCATCAGTCAAATTTTCAACGACAACTGCATGCTCCAATAAATCATCAGCTCCAGCAGCACGAGCAGTCGCTTCTGCATGAGGAAATTCTTTGGGCTGAACCAGCACTAAATTTTTTAGCCCCATATTTTTCATCGCACGTGCTGCTGCCCCAATATTTCCTGGATGAGAGGTGTTTACTAAAATTATTTTAATTTGATCAAACAATTTTCATTCTCCAACTACGGTAATGGACCAGACATAAAAAAGTGCTAGCATACCAGAAATTATGCTACGAAGGAGGATTTCCTGTGGAAAAACGCAATTTGGGATTCACGTTAATGGAGCTGATGATTACGGTGGCGATAATTGGAATTATTGCCGCGATCGGTATTCCATCCTATCTCGATTACACACGTAAAGCTTATTTCAGCGAACTTGTTCATGCGACTGGACCTTATACCATCGGTGTTGCAGATTGTTTTCATCGACTCGGAACATTAGAAGGCTGTGATGCCGGAAGCGCAGGTATCCCTGAAGGCATCATTACCGCGCGGGGTAGAATCTCCTCTTTGTCTGTAACCAAGGGTCAAATCACTGTCACTCCTATCACCGCCAATGGTTTTGTCTCAACAGATACGTACATACTCACCCCCAACATTAATGACGGTGCAATAACATGGAATACATCTGGCGGAGGTGTCACAAAAGGTTATGCCAATTGAATTTAAATCAAAAAACTCTAGATGTCCCTATAGTGAGCTTTATCAATCAGCTATTAAATGAAGCGGTTATTAAAAATGCATCTGATATTCATTTAGAACCATTCGAAAAAGAGTACAGAATTCGATTTCGTTGTGATGGAATACTTACAACGTTTTCGCATTCGCCCATTCATTTAGCCCCAATGATTACCTCTCGAATTAAAATATTATCCAGTCTGGATATTTCAGAACGTCGAGTGCCACAAGATGGTCGATTTAGCTATCATTTATCACCTATCCGGTCTGTGGATTTTCGAGTCAGTACCTGCCCAACTCTGCATGGTGAAAAAATAGTATTACGTCTTCTCGAATCTAATAAACAGCTTCTTGCAATTGATGCACTGGGCATGTCGTCCAAACAAATACATCTCTATCGAAAAGCACTAAATCGTCCTCAAGGTCTTATATTAGTAACAGGTCCTACAGGCAGCGGAAAAACAATGACCCTATATTCAGGATTAAGTTATTTAAATACCAAAGAAAAAAATATTTGCTCAGTAGAAGATCCGATAGAAATTCAACTTTCTGGTATTAATCAAGTGCCCGTCAATATAAAAACCGGATTAACATTTTCAACAGCACTCAAAGCTTTTTTACGTCAAGATCCTGATGTGATTATGGTCGGCGAAATACGAGATAGAGAAACTGCTGAAATTGCTATCAATGCTTCATTAACGGGACATCTAGTTTTATCGACATTACACACAAACAGTGCGTCCGAATCTCTTGTTCGATTATCCAATATGGGCGTGCCTTCATACAATATTGCAAGTTCACTGTCTCTGATCATCGGACAAAGACTTATTCGCTGTTTATGCCCTTACTGCAAAAATCCCATTAAAAATCTCAAAATTCATGAACCAGGTGAAAGCACATGCCTACACTGTACTAATGGGTATAAAGGGCGCATGGGCATTTTTGAAGTCTTGCCCCCATCGGCTGACATGAAAGAAATGATTTCTAAAAAAGAAACTGCTTTAAAAATTAATCAACAAGCACATTGCGAAAAAATCCAAAATTTACGTCAATCTGGCTTGGAATGTGTCCGATCTGGCCTCACAAGCCTATCTGAATTAAACCGAATTATTCCCGACCAATTCCATGAAAAATAAAAAACCTTTAATTCGCATCGAAACAAAAATCAACTCCATGGATATCGCTCAATTTTCTCGTCAGTTAGCCACAATGATAGCAGCCGGAATACCTTTAATCACAGCAATCGAGTCAATCCAAAAAGAACACGAAAATATCTCATTTATAAAAACACTCTCTAACATAATAAAAAATCTCAAAGAGGGGCGTTCATTTTCAGAGTGTCTACTACTGCATAACAAAATATTCGATCATTTTTTCTGTAATTTAATAAGGGCTGGTGAACAATCAGGCACTTTGGGCATCATGCTAAATAAAGTATCAACTCATCTAAATAAATCAAATAATATTAAAAATAAAATGAAAAAGGCATTTGCTTATCCCGTAACGATATTAGCAATTACTTTTTTAATATCCACTCTATCACTATTTTTTATAGTTCCTGAATTCAAGACGTTATTCACATCATTCAATGCTCAATTACCCACCCTTACACGCTTCATAATAAAAACTTCAAGCTTTATTCAGAATTTTTGGTGGATTATTATCATGCTGACAATATTAATTATGACTATTCTTAAAAATAAAAAAAATCACAATCCTTCTGTTAAACTATTCCTTGATCAAAGTGTGTTAAAGATCCCCTTTTTCGGAGCTTTTGTTCAAAAAGCAATAATCGTAACTCTCTTAAGTACTCTTGCAACACTTTTAGAGGCAGGTATTCCGATGATCAAGGCATTAGATTTAACTTCTTCTATCACTAATAATTCAGTTTTCCAAAATGCTCTGCAGAAAATTCAAGAAGAAATAAAAATGGGTCAATCACTACATATTGCCTTTAAAAATACGTTTACCTTTCCCAACAAGCTATTACAAATGATCGACGTAGGAGAAAAATCAGGAGCACTCGAATCGATGCTTAATAATATAGCCAACTTGTATGAAAATGACCTAGATTACTTTATCGCCAATCTCAGTCAATTAATGGAACCAATTATTATGCTAATTATAGGCAGTATTGTCGGTGTTTTTGTATTAGCACTATATCTACCCATTTTCAAATTGGGTTCCGTTTTTTAATACAATAATTATTTATTTAATAATAAGAGAATCCGATTCGGGACCCTGTTGACTCATTTCATCTGCTAATTCCTTAGCTCCCCTGCTCTTTCTATCTAATAACTTTGTACGCATCGATCCTTTTACCCTAACTTGAGGTTCTTTTGAGGAAGATAATTTCGAGTTTGTATCTTCTGCTGTTGCAGGAGGTACTACATCAGTCTCTCGATGATTGCTATCAGACTGATTCGACTTTTCGGCTCTTGGACTTCCAAGGACAGCTCGTGGGCTTCCAGTGAGGGGTGTCCGCGGACTTCCACCCAAAGGGGATTGGCGAGGATTTGGAGCCGTCGCTCCTCTTGGACTTGGCAGCTGACTATTTCTACTACTTTTCCCATCACTACTATTAAAAAAATGACTATTTCTGCGCCCTGGTACTGGGCTGGTAGAAGTAGGGATCGGGCCAATTTCGCGTGACCCGCGCTCTAAACTCACTTGAGCACCCGGATCAACGCTTGATCCGCCGGCATCACTCTTTTTGTGAGCGTGCTCATTTAATCCATTGCTTGCTTGTGATAATTTCACCGCAAATTTTGTCTGATATTCCATTCGGAGATCTTGATACAATTTTGAATAAGTTATTGTGCGGGTCATCAATGTAGCTATTTTCCCCTCTAGCCTAGCGATACATTGAGAAAATTTATAAGAAAAAGCAACTATGGGATTTAATGAAGTCGAATGATCTACAGGATACATCGAGTTAATTACCAATGTCGCCCTTGAGATTACAAAAATTGAATCAAAAAGCTGTCTCACATAAGCAACTAGATCTTCTCCACTCAGAGTAAGTTTCACGCGATCGGTTTGTACTACATCAGGATTATAAATATGATCTATTATTGGTTTATAAATTGACTTTTGAAACCCGTTTTCAAGTTGGTCTAAAAATCTTGTTACATCCACGGATTTTGATACAGTAGTATCATTCTGCTGATAGGTATTAACTAGCTGCGGGAAAAGATCACGAGATACGGCTCCAATAACATCACAAAGATATTGCCTCGCTGTAGTAGTATTTTTCTGTATGGTCGTTAAATTTTTCATATGCTCCTGAATAGCGAGCACGGTATATGTAGGAACATCTTTACACTGATAATGCCACTGTAAATCATCCTTCTTATGAGCAGTAATTTCAGGAAGATCATTTTCCACGGAAAGCAACTGAGTTGTTTTTCTAACAACATCATCAATTTCTTTTTTAAATCTTGCAGGATCTTCTCTATAAAGATAAGTTGCTTGTATAAGTTCATTAATCTCATCTTGATAAGGTTGCCGAGCAACATCATGAATATCTTGAAATTCAGGCAATTGTTCACGAGCACAAAGATAACTACTATTGGTTTGCAAAAACCACCCTTGAACCTGACGATACTTAAGCAGTTTTTTTACTGGAAGACCACTCTTATCTCCATGGACCTTCGCATTAGTACTACATGCTATCTTACTGTTGTAAGTAGCATTTTTGTCTCGTAATTGCGCAGCATCAGTATCAGAACTTCCAATACTTTCTGTGCTATCTGGGGAAATTAATTTTATTATTTTAGCATTCTGACATATAGCTTGGAGTCTAGATAGCCCCGGTAATCGTTCATTGGGGAAATCTGATCCTCCTAACATATCCGAAAAGAAAGTACAGGGTACTTGTAACAACTCTGTGCCGAGGTCTGCAAAATCAATTACTCTACTTATTTGCGAATCGCCATTTGCAGAGTCTTTGAGAAGATCTAATTGAATATCTTGCAAGGTTACTAACAGTTCTAGAGTAGCGGTTAGATAGGCATCAAATAATTTCTGTTTTTTGACCGCAACAGAGTCATCGACTACCAAATCGGTAGCTGAATGACGCAGTGGATCAGATTCTATATCATTTGATCTTTCATCAACATACTCATCGCCTAGTTCCATAATCCCTCTTTTGGTTTCAGCCAATAAATCTAGAATTCGTTTTTAACACCAATCAATGGTTGATTGCTTTCATCATGAATTTGGGTGTCGGCTTTAATAGAAGTAACAGCACGATTCACTGCCCATAATCCTCGCTGCCATTTGAATGAATCACTTACTTTTACGCAACTTACACCACCAACACATGCACCAATCACGGATCCAACGATCGCTCCAAGCTCACTACCATATTGAGCAGATGGCAAAGCTAACCAAATACCTCCCGGGCCTCCCCCGGTCAGAAGAGTACCTACCACCAAGCCAATAAGTGCACCCGCCGCAAACCCGACAAATGCCCACAGAACCGCATTAAACCAAGCGGTTTGAGCCTCCGAAGATATTTTCGTAGAACAACTAAGCTCAAAATTTTCCTTTGCTTTTTTCAATTGCTCCGGACTAGGGTTTTTCATTTTTGCTACGGAAGCTAATACACCCAACTCATTCAGGAGATAGAAAATTTTATTGATCATTAGAATATTTTCATCCCTGTATTCCTTATTTTTATTAGTGTGAACATCTGTAATTACGTGCTGATAATCAGATTGTAACTGATCCGTCATGTGCGACAATGATTTTCGTAAATTGCTATCTAAAACTTGCTTAATTTCCGTGCGAATTACACTAAATAATCCGCTAACAAAACTCTTTCTTGTGTTTTCTTTCCCATTATCGGAGTCAGAACGATGGATAAATCGAATAATATTATCTTGAACCAAACCCCATTGCATTCTAGCATTATTATATTTTTTATCTTCTGCAAGTGAGCCAAGCAAAGCTGAACGCTCTAGATTGAGTGCAATTAGATAGGGATTTCCTTGTTTAGATGTTAATAATCTGCATGATTCCTCAGGCCACAATTCTAGCAGCAAAGCTACAACATCTTCATTTCCAAGATTCGCCGCATCTTCCAAAGGAGAAGTATAAATTTTATTACGCTCTAATTTCTGACCAACGGGGAATCGGTGTCCATTAAGTTGCAATCGAATTTTATATTCCTGTCCTTTTTCCTCTTGAGTCACAGATTGTACTTTATCACCACTAGTCTTTTGCAACATTCCAGCTAATACTTTAGCTGCTTCTCCTTCTAAGAGTTGTCCAGCAAGAAATGTCTGTGTGACTTTCATGTCTATTTTTTGTTCGGCCAACAATCGAATCAGTGGCTCATTTCTTTCAAGGCAAGCAATTGATAAAGGCGATCGATCCTCATTATTCACTTTATTCCATAATTCGTAATACCCTTTCCAAATAAACCTTATGAAGTCTTCTTCAGTTGCTATTGCTAAATTAACCCCCTTTACAGCCAAATGTAATAGACTATTTCCATCCTTATCAGTTTTTTCCGTTTCTGGCAGGTCTAGTGGGGCTTTCTTGGGTAAACAATTTAAAACTTTGGCAAAATACTCTTTGTCCCGAAAAGATGCACACATTTGTAATGGTGATAAACTGAATGGCCAACCTGATCCCAGCATACTCTGAGATTTAGCTAAGTTTTCTAAAAGCCAATTGAGGATATTTTTGCGGTCTTTGAAAATTTCAGACTCAAGTTCTCTTCCGCCCTCTGATAATGCCGTATCTAATGACTTAGCAAATGCTGTAGGAAGAATACTAAATAATGCATTATATTGACTTGCCTCAGAATAAATTTTACACACGTCTTGAGTATTTAATCCATGTGCCTGACAAAAATCCTCGAGTTGAGACAAATCCTCATTTTCTTCAGAGCCCTCATTTTTAAGTTCTTCTTTAAAGTAATTTCCTAACAGACGTTGTAATACTGATTGATCCTCACCTAACCCATCTAACAATGAACGATATTCAATATCACTTCCACACCACAGAGATAATTGGTCTCGAGATGGTAGTTCATGATAGCCAAGCTGCTTACACCCTTCTTGGAATTCAGTGCTTCGTATAAGACGATCAACTTTTTCAATTTTTTTGCGACTCACTTCATAGAAATAAATCGCCGCACACAATAGATGATTATGGTGATCGATTTTATTTTTAGACTTGCCATTAACAACTTCAGCACTTAGTTTAAAAAAATATTGGATAAGATTGCTATCCATGTTTCCCACTGCATAGGAAAGTGGAGTTTGACCCGCTTCATCATGTTCTGAATTAAGATATTGAGCAAAACCATTAGCAATTAACAATTCTATGATGTCTAACGCACCACATTGCGCAGCCCGATGCAGTAAAGTTTCAACACCCTCTGATGATTGCGTGCCGCATATCCGTTGTAATTTATCGCTAACAAAAGAATTGCCGGGTAAGTTTAGGGCTTTATACACAGGAAGAATATAAACTCGCTCATAATCCTCAGCACCTACATTTTCACAGGCGGCGTATATTATATCCTCTACCTTTTTATATGTTGTTTCACTATCAGCAACATCCTTTTCATCCGAAGACTTTCTGGCTGAAACCCCTTTAGGCATCTCTTGCGGTTCGGGAGAACTACCGGATGAACTTGAACCCGATTTTGAAGCTGGCACTTGCGCCTCAGACTGCTCATGTTTAGAGGTTGGCAAATTGAGTTTAAATCCAGTCTTACTATCAGATTCGGAACTTCGTAGGAAACGTCCACCCCTTTGATTGGATGCGCCATCCCGCGCGGATTCTGCTCCTTCCGTTTGAGCCCTATGCATCATAACCTCCTGTTTGACGGCAGCAGATTGGTAATCTGCCATCTTTAATTACATATTACTGTGAGAGTAACAAATATTTTTTTTGTTGGCTAGCCTAATCGCTACATTACCATTGATTCACAGCCCATTACCTGTGAGAATAATGTCTACATATAGATTAGGCAGATGAAATCTAGGTTAAAGGAACAAATAGCCAGGAGGTATTCTATGGAAGAAGGCAATGAAGAGAGCAAACAAGCTGGAGTCGAGGATAACGGTAAGCCAATAAGTAAAAGGTTATCTCGTGCTTCTGGACGCAGAACACTAGGACGTTCCACATTTAAAAACTCTGACCCTTATTTTCTCGCCGTCGAAGCAGGTGACTTAGAAAAGGTGAAGCAGTATGTGCCCTCTAAAGATTCTCCCAATAAACAAAACCAATTAGGAAAAACGGGATTACATATTGCCGCTGGATTAGGGCACGTCAACATAATGGAATATTTGATTGAGCATGGGGCAGATGTCAATTTTGACGGCAAATCTCAAGAAATGGATAAACAAGGCTTTGATGATCGTGGGAGTTTCCGTAGACTCCCCATTCACGATGCTGCTGAGAATGGTCAAAAAGCAGCAATTGAGTGCCTAGTTAGATCTGACGCAAAAGTCGATGAGAAAGATGCTACGGGTGTAACTCCTTTACATCTTGCTACGAAAGAAGGGCATTTTGAAGTGGTGAAAATTCTCTGTGATAATGGAGCTAATCTAGATACAACGAATGTTAGAGATGACAGTGAAGAAATAGGAGACACAGCAGTACTGATAGCCCTCATGTATGATCATCGTGAAATCGCGATCGAGTTTGTTCGCCGAGGCGCAAATTTTGGATGTAGAAATAAAGAGGGAAAATCTGCTTACCTAATGGCATTCCAGAAAGACCTTCAAGAAGTCTTGCAAGCGATGGATGAAAAATTAGCACAAGAAGAAAGTGATGAATCTAAGAAATGCACTTCAACTCGATTTCAACGTGCTGGCCTAGATTATATTGATGAAGATGAAAACACCTTATTTCATCACGCCGCAATCTCTGGTGATGTTAAAGCAATCACTATGCTTCATGGTATGGGTGGCGACCCTAAAAAAACCAACAAAAAAGGCCGTAATCCTCTCTTTCTTGCAGCAAAACACGGGCAGAAAGAGGCGATGATTAAACTACACCTGCTAGGGGTTAACCACACAGAAACTGATAGGTTTGAAATTTCTCCTTTAGAAATTGCCGAGAAATATGAGCACGCAGAATGTGTTCAGCTGCTTCAAGAATGGCCTGAGCCCCAAGTAACTGTGGAGAAACCAGAGGAAGACTCTAATTCAGCATCCGAAGACGAAGATGTTCAATCAGGCAGAACAGCAGAAACCCACTCTGGAGATGAAGAGAAGAAACAAGAAAACGTAACTGCAGAGGAAGAAGATGTATTTTTGCGGATGATGAGCGCAATCAACAAAGGACAGCCAAAAGACGATACTACTGCGAATAAGCTATCAATTACTTCTGATGAACAGCCTCATCAATCTTCTCCTGTTACTGCAAATTCTGAAGAACATGCTCAAGTCCTTAAAGAATGTCATTCAATTTTTGATCTTTTGGATAAGCACGAAGATCCTGAACTAACAGAGTTTTTACAACTTCTTTCCCACACAACCACAATAGATGAAATATCTGACGTCAAAACAAAATCTGGGAAAAATTTTCTTTGCATGATTGCAAAACATGACCCCACTGGAAAATTGATCAGTCTTCTAAAACTATTTTCAGTCGCTCAAATTGAAAAGCTCACTCAGCTCAAAACCACGAATGGAGAAAATTGCCTTCATATTGCTTGTCAATTTCTGCATCTTGTTTTATTTGAGTTTTGTATAGCAAAAATACCACTGAATAAACTTGTTGAAATGGCTAGAGCCAAAACAGTTGACAGCAAGTCTACTCCTTATCATTACCTCTGCGCTTCAACTTCTAACGATACAATAAGAAAACGAAAGTCAGATGCTGAATCTAAAAATTTTTTATCCCCAATGGTATCACGAGAAGTCATTGCGAATTCAAAACTGCCTGAAAACCTCTGTTTAATGCTGCGTCGAATGGGCACAGTTTTTGGAGAATACCCTGACATTTTTACGAGTGCAGATCTTTTTGGCAACACAGGTTTGATGCTGTGCGCTTACACGCTTCATACAACTCTAATCACTACCTGTCTTGAATCAATAATAGATCAAGAAACCAAGCTCTTTTGTATCCTACAATCAAATCAATCAAAGATCATTAATCCGCTGCGCTATACCACCTCTATGGGTGACGCAGTAGTTTTAGAAAAAATGATGAAACCTTTCGGAAATCGCTCTCAAACTGTTTGTTCAGAACAACAACTTCTGCAATGGAGTCATGTGACTACAGTGCCCTATCAACTCGACTCTCCACTACGTCCACAACTTGTCGCTATGTTAGAATTCTTAATCACACATTATTATTGGGATCATGAGAAAGCAGGATTTACAGAAGAATTTAAAGATCTTCTTATCAATGAATTTCATGGAAAAACTCTATTGCTCAGATCATTAGATGATTGTGGTGGTGTCTTAATAAATCGACTACTCAAAGTCAAACATCTCTCTCGAAAACCGGAGGTTTTATTTTTGCTGATGGGACATATGACTCCCATGCCAGCTCCACATTCTCCTCGAGGTTTTGTAGCGCAATCGGCAGGATTAGATTCGCACAAAAGTGGTTCAAGCATCGCTAATGCGTCATCACCCGCATTTGATTTACGAAGAGAACTACTTCATCGTGTATTTAGAGTTGACTGGTCAGATAAACTGCTTCACGAGTTATCACTACATATTGTCAGCACACTTGGCACACCTCGTTATACCTCTTTAAATAGATCTAGTGATGAAAAAATACTTCGGATTATCAATAGTAATTTGTGTGATTCACGCCACCAAAATTTAAGCGTCGATTACTCAGTGTTAATATTAGCATTGTTTTATCAAGTCACTCAGGTTTCAGAACAAAAGCAAGCAATAGAAGCTCAATATGTTAACAAATTTAAAGAACACACCAAGATCATGTTAGATAAAATGTCCGGTTTTTATGATTTTCTCGCAGAAAAAAATCAAGCTCTTGCAGACCAGTTTCTAGGAGAGCTTTTCGAAGGCAATTCTCTACTTAAAGCCGCCCTTACCGAATTGTTTCCCGACCAAGCTGAATGTTTAAAATTGGAAAAAACTAATTTTGTAGCCTACACAAAGAAGCTATGGTTTGACAATAAAGCTTGTTCCGATGACTCTCTTTGTGTTCTTCAATAAAATAGTTGACTTTACAACACTAGTTTGTACTATACCCATTCTAGTAGTATGAATCGATAGAAAACAAGGAGTGTGAAATGAAAGATAAACTGAAAAATAGTCTTAACTATGCGCCCAAAGAAGCGTTAACAATAATTAATCGATACCTCCCACACCCTTATAGCTGCTTTAGTTGCTGCAACTGTCAAGACCAAGAAATAGAAGAAGTGTCACAAAATGGCATTGAGTCATTAAAAATATTGCGCAAAGAATTTAATAAACTGATAGTGCCAATACATTTAAAAAAGAACTTTTTCAGCCAAAATGGCGATAAAAATAAAGCCACTAGTTTTAATGTCTCTAGGACCATAGAAATTCTCAATACTGTCACTGATGAGAGTCAATATCCCGAACTGCCTGAAAATTGTAAAATTGCATTAACTCAATTAAAAAATGATTTTGAGAATAATGCAATTACGGTAACTTCACCCTTACTGGCTGACGGTGGGCGTGATCAAGAGTCATACCAGAATAATTAATATTTAAGCAAAACTTACATATGCTGAAAAGAGACCTATTATTTACTTTTTTCTGCTGAGTGTTGAGACGAATGCTCTTCTTCTATCGAATCCTGATTTCGTTCAGCCTTTTTCAAATGCAAACCATCTTGTTCACGAGCATGGACCAATGCAGATGCATGTGAGCTTACACTTGCGAATGAATCTGATCGTGCTTGCTCAGGGACTCGCTCCTCCAAAGGTGAAGGTGAATTTTCAGAACCGTGTTTCATCGATCTCTTCTGAGGGTTACTGATCAAGTCTTGTAATTCCAAGCTCTGTCTATACAGAGGTGAGCTGACGAGTAAACACATGGCCGTCGGTGAAGACACTACCAGATCAAGAAGAAATCGATTACGGAATAACTCTCTCAATACATCGTTACAATGACGTTTAGAAAGAAAAATAAGAGCAGCGGTTAGTCTTGGAACGACCACACAATGTCTAGCTTTATAATCCAAGATATATTTATCTATATTATCTATGAAAATGTTCACGTAGCATTGGATAGATAGTCTTTCAAGTTGCATTTCAGTGCACTCTAAAAATAATCGAAAGATGATTCTTGAATACTTCTTTTTATTAGAAACTATCACTCTCATTTCATTTTCTAATTTTTCCTTCTTTAGCCTGAAATCACTGATAATTTTATTAACAGCACGATGTGATCCTTTATTAGCAACATTAACTAGTTCGCACTGAGTAAGATAGTTGGCATTTACAGCCTTGTACTCTAGTTTCTTTTCTGTATATTGTTCATTCATCCTTTCGAATAAATCTACAACACAATAATCCGTCAACAGAAAATCAACTGCTATATCTACATTAGATATTACTAAAGCCTCATATGAAATTGCATATTGATCTAAACAACGTTTAATCAATGCACTAGAACTAGGGAAATAACGGAACAACAGTGTTGAAGAATTAATTACAACTGTTTGAGCATTATTTCTATTCAGAAGATGCTCACACACTAATTGCTCTTTTGAAAGGAGTCTACCCCACTCAGAGCCTAGTTTTTTATTGGGGTCCACTTTTTCAGATACCAATAGTAAACCCAGTAAAACAACCGGCTTTAGCCTTATCGTTTCCTGCTCTTCATTCACATGCAGGATTCCACGTAAAGCCAGCATACAGGAGCGAACAGCTTCAGGATGATCAGCTCCATTTCCAATGAGATAAATCAACTGCTCCACGGTTGCCACTGTAATCAGTTGCTCTCTCAAATCCGATTCTACACTTCGCATGATTGTAGATCTGCATGTTTCAATTATAGCTGTAGCAAGTGTCGAATCATTTTGCAGAAGTTGTAATAAACAGTGTCTACCAGTGTGTTGTAATATAGATTTGAAAACGGGCTCTTTTCTTAAACATTTTTCAATTTCAGAAAAAGAGTTTGAAGCTGAGCTATTACGGATTTTTATTTCCTCAAGAAGGGTTAAAGCTAAGTCCTCAGGAATTACATCTGCCACCATTTTATCCAACCAATTAGACCGCAAAAGCCATTCACGGCACCACCTCGTTCCTCCTTGTTGATATTCTGCCAAGAGTAACTTCATATAATCTTGCGCTTTAAAATAACCAAGTTCCGAAGAAACTTGAACCAAATGATTTATATCTTTTCCAGCACCTTGAAAATGAAACTGAAGAAGTGAACTAAAGATTTTGTATATATCAGGTCGACTAGCTAAACGGCAAAAGAATGGTAGCCATGGAGCAGAATAATCATTTAGTCTTCCAAATAAACATACAAATTTTGCCAATAAAAATAATTCGGCCCCCTCCATTAGCAGCATCATTAATGATGGTGAACTGATTATCATAGAAGCAAAATCATTATTTTTAAAGGCATTCAGCAATAAGTAGCTAAGGAGACATCGCACTTTTTCATTTTCTTTCTGTGATTTTAGTGCGCTGACAAATTTATTCACCTCATCATCATGAGTAAAACCATGCTTGACGAACTCTTGGACAGCAGCTACATTATCATTGATAGCCTTTATTTTTTCTTGATACTTATGCCTCGAATCAAATCCAGCCATGGCAGGAGACATAGCAGTCTCTAAAAATAATAAACAAGCCAAATCGATTTCGGGACAATCATCTGCTTTTAAAAGCCCCTCTAATAATTCATGACTTTGAAGCAATTTAGCTCTAAGATTTCTAACATACTCGAATTTTTTCTTTATTTTTTGTTTTTGTCTAAAGGTCTCCTGAAAAGATTCAGCTAGGTGTTTTACATACTCTTCTTGATTGACATTTCTTTGCTGGAAGAATTCAGAGTATTTTTGATCTTTAGAAAGCTTAAGAACTTTTTTAATATTCAGGAATTGTTCTTGAAGTAGCGTTTCTTTTGAATAAACTGTTATTATTAACAATAAAAGCATCTGAGGATAAGCATGCCTTAATATACTAGATATAACTTCACTACCAACATCAATATTAGCATCAATTAAAACATTGATGGCATCGAAATTTTTGATTAGCAGGTTAATGAAAAATTGACAATTCAGTGTATCACGAAAAAAAACTGCTAACTCTTCTGCAGAAAGCATTCCTAAAGCTAAAATCACCCACTGCACATCATTAAATTCGATTTTATAATAACTTTCCGCACATAATCTGATGAATGCTAGAATATTTTTCTTATCTTCATTATTGAGATACTCTGCAATCATAGAATTCAGTTTAAATAGACAGATTAATCGCGGTTCCTCAGACATACATTCGATAATGGCATGCATTTTTTCTTGTGTATCATATAAAAAAGCCGGAACCCAACCTTTTTTACATCTGACCTCAAGCACTTTTACCCAAGCTTTTTTGGCGTAATTTATAGTCAGCTCGGACCCATTTTGAAAATCTTTTTTTACAAAAACAGAATGGAACACATTATAAAATCCCAAAAGATCTAATTTCCTAAAAACATGCCGATAGTAACCCTCAATTACCAAGGCATCACAATGCCTTAATAAATAGGGCTCACAGACATTAAATTGATTTCCCCAGGTAATTCGGTATTCTGAATGTGTTACGTAAAAATACCTAAGTAATTCATTAGGATATGAGCTCTTCAAAGAACACAATTTTTCAAATAATTCAGGATCATTACATAACGCTTTTTTAGCGCATTCCAAGGAATTGAGATCTGAATTTTCAAATAGAAGATATCTAAAATTCTCAGCAGTTATTCGCTTTCTTAGTAAGGAATAAATTTTTTGATCTGGATTATATTGAATCGCATCCCAAAGCTGAGGTTGACATTTCAATAGTTTGCATAATTCCAGAGAAGTCACCTCAGGATTTAATATAGCCTCACTTTTTATTAACCAACTTGCGATTTCCGATGATTCAAAAGCAAGGTCTATTATCCACCGAGTTGGAATTTGCGCACGAATACTGTCATCTTGTAACAGACGTACTAACCCCGGTATTTCGGAAACTGTTAGTGTATATAAAGCGGCGATGATATACAGTGGATTCTCTTGGCGAATATGACCTTGTTGAGCCACAAGTTTCAATACAATCGGTAAAAGTGGCTTTATTTTTTCATCATTTAGAGTATCTTCAATACCAAAAATACCCCGGGTAGACTCAAGAGGTATGGTACCCGAAATACGTTCTCCTGAGTACTCTCCACTAGTCGCAGTAAGAGAATACTCTAAAGTGTATCTATTTTTTTTAATAATAATGACTTTTTTATCTGTGACTCTTTTCGGCGCATCCTTATCTATATACTGGAGTTCATATCGATATTCGCTGCAAAAAAAGTCTTTTATCATGTCAATATCTTTGAGTAGATCAAGTCCTTTTTCATTGACTAATTCAATTAGATTAATCAGCAAGGAAACTTCTTTCGTAATCAGAGAATTTCGACTGTGCGAAAATTTAAGCAACTCAAGATATTGTTTATGTTTTTGGTCGGAACAAATGCACTTTAATAACGTATAATTTCGAAGAACATCTTTTAATACGTTTTCGTTGTTTCTCGCCACAAGAAAAACTCTAAGAGCGGAATTTGATTCAACAAGTCCTTTAATGATATCATCAAAATTTGAATCCACCAAACAATCGCTAACAAAATCATCGATAATGAATGCGTCATTTTGATCAGGAATCTTTGATAAAAGAGGTTTTTTTGATTCATCAAGAAGAAGATTTGCCGAACAACGTTGCGTAAGACGGTCAAGAAGCACTGCTTCCTTTTTTGGATCATCAAATTCAAGAAAACCCTCAATAAGCTCAATTTGACATTGTCGACCTTGGTTTTGTGTTATACGAAATGTAACTGTAGATTGAGCAATGACAGGTGAATTATTATCTTGCGTATGATCTCCGCAGTAATCTGCTGGTCTTCTTTCTCTATCTAATTTGTATAAATCTCTATAAGATTGAACAAAATACAGCATTATAATGCCAGTTATTCGATCATATTCCAAGTAAGTAGACACACATTTATCGACGTCATGACCTAGGAGTAATTTTAAATCATAGATCATATCCGAAAAATATTTGCTCGCTTTCTCACAACAACGACTAAGGTGAATATTAAGAAATGAAATTGCACTATGACTTTTCAAACCCACATCACCTAGTGCTTTTGCGAGTATATCATGTACAACAAACCCTCCGCATTGTGAATGAAAATGAATTTTCGTGCCATTAATCCAAAGCCCTCTGCGAACAACATTCTCTATTGCATCCTGGCATGATTCAGATTCCTCTCTTTCAAAATCCGTATAGTACATTGCTTCAATAAGGTGTTTATATTGCTCGACCAACTCAACTCTGTAGCGATTACCAATTATTCTTCTACATCTCAAAAGCGTGTTAGAAACTTCGGGGCTAGATACAGACTTAATTTCTTGCAGAAGCAGTGTTTTCAGCCCATGATCACTTACTTCATTCTCTATTAGCCAACTGTTTATAGCTTTTTCAGTGATATTGCCTGAACCAAGACTGGTAAGAAACTTTCTTAACTCACCAATCTTATGTGCGAAATAATCCTCATAATGTTGACGCGCAATTTCTAGCTCTCTGGGGTCTGCAACAAGTACTCGTCTACTCTCCTTTCTCATAAGAACTTCCGGTATTTTTTGATTTCAGCAGTATTAAGGCTACCGTCTTTTTCTACTGCTTTTCTAAAATAATTTTCTGCGAGATGTTTATTTGGAACTTTCGAAGCGCAAATGCTTGCGTTAACAAAAGCCTGCGCACTCTGTAAATAACTGGCATCACTTACAGCCTTATTAAATTCATTAAAAGCTTCTTGATATCTTCCTTGCCTACAGAGAAAGATAGCGTAATTATTTCGCGAAGCTCCTTCAGTGGAATGTAAATCAATCGCTATTCGGTAATGCTGCTCTGCGGCTTTGACATCACCAGTCCTTTCAAGAAAATACCCCATACCATACCAAACGCAGGGCTCTCTTGGTGCCTCGTTCTTTGCTTGAAGGAATTTTTGTTTAGCCTGACTCACATTATTGCTTTCGAGCAAGGCGAGACCTAGTTGAACGTGGAGTTTTGCCACTTTGATGTTATTTTTGGCTACTTTGTTACCAGTCCTTGGTGAATACGCGCAGCCCATTAACAGTGTAATCGAAACTACGCTGATGATACTTATAGTCAATAAGAATGAGCGTGGACTATGGCATGATTGGCGTTGCAAAGATCCCTGCACTCAGAAACTCCTTTCTAGTAAGTCTATGTAATCTTATACAGGTGAGAAGTACTAAGCCCAACTATATAGGCTGTTTCACTGGATTGCAATGCAGTAGTAGGTCGGTGAACTTGCCCTCAGATGCCGTCATTGATAGAGGTTGAGAAATATGTTAAGTTAACAAAATAGCGTCCAGGTATCGGACTGTATAAAGCAAAGAGGGATAACCGTGAACATCGAACAGTTACTTGACCAATTGTCCAAAATTTTCCCCATTGATAATCAAGACTTCGAAATATTGAATATCTTAAAAAAAATCAAATCTATTTTATTTGATCCATCGCTTGAAAAATCTGACAAACTCGCTGAAATCAAAGAACGCTTAGCTGAAATTCAAAAATTTTACAACTCAATAAAATATAAAGAACACTTTCTACACACAACACTATTATGGAAAATGATTAATACACTCTTATCAAACGAAGAGTTAGACCTTGAAGAAAAAATAAAACTCATCAAAAAAATTGTTGAAGAAAAAAATAGGGACATGTCAAATGACAGCAAGACCTCGTTTAAAATACGGGAGATTTTGACTGATCATTCTTTGAATTTAGAACAGAAAAGAAATACCCTCGAAGCTTTTTTGATCACCAATATACAACAGCAGACTGCATTATCAAAAAAAAATACCTATAAAGTTGCTCTTAAAATTGCATTATACGATCGGCTCTATTATGTAGACGAGCTAGGTCAATTGGAAATTAGGCTGCTCATGCTTCCCTCTTTGAAAACATCGAATCCTGATTTTGCTTTCGCTAATTATCCATCTGAGATTCCGTATATCTGGTCTCATACTAATGATGTTAGAACTCAAATCTCAGCTTGTTTCGATGAACCCAAGCCCTACTGCTCGAAACTTGAAGAATTAGCAAAATTAATTAATATACTAATTAATAAATATAGCCAAATAGAAACCGATCCCGACGCGACCCAAGAAAAGCAGGCATTTCATACTCAAACTAAAGATTATATGTTGAGATATCTTAATATCTGTGCGAACGCCACTAAAGTTACATTGGTACAAAAAAGCGAACAGAGCTGGTCATTATGGGCTTCAGCTGCTTTAGAAGCTCTAACATACTTAGAGCACATAAAATCTGATAGTTATTTGCAATATGTGGTAAGCAATCCAGATAAACGAAAAGAATTAATAGCGAATGAACTTCAAATCCACACTATAAGAGCAAAATATATTATATCACAATCATTGTCCTTTGAAGAAAGAATCGGGTATTATGCTGAATACAAACTTAGCTCGTCTACTCAAGATATAAACAAGGCCTTAACTGAAGAACCTTCTCAAGACTTAAAACTGGATGAGTTTTTCATAGCGCACGAGATTTTAGTAAATCACAAAACAAAAAATGAACTCCAGAAATCCTTGGATATTGCATGTATTCTTGAAAGCCGTGGACACTCTCTTGGAACATTTATTCGATATGTTACTTATATATTAAAACATCCACTATCGGAGAAAATTTTACACGAATATTTAAACAATTTACAATCGATAGGGATACCTGTGCATTTGCGAAATCATGTTGCAGATCTATGGCTATGTCTTGCAGAATTCTTAAATGATCAATTCAAAGAAGCCACCTTATTGTGTTTAGATCAGATTAGCGATAGATACCCTTTACAATCAGTACTCAATGCAAAATTAAAACGTGCTCAGTTTTCAAAAAACACTCAACAAATTATTTCCTATGAAAAAGAAATTACTCAACTAAAAGAAAAAGCGCGTGCCTCAGTTCTGCAGCATTCGAATAGTACACCACTTATGGTCAGACAAGATCAATTGTTACTTTGCAAGCTCTATACCAAAACATATGCATTCACTACTGATTTTTTCACTGAAGTATTACAAAATAAAAATCCCTATTGTCTAACAGAGGTTATCTCCCTCCTAGAATTAGAACTTACAGAGTTTAGCTGCGTTAAGGAAGCCGTAACACTGAAATATGGTGAATCCCATACAAACCCATTGATACTGTGCGAAAGTGTTCTGAATACAATAGACTACAACGCGTACTTAATCACTTGGAAAAGATTATTGCTAAATACCCAAGAAAATGGTTATTCACCCTCTGTTAAGCAATGGCTTGACAATGGTTTTAGTCGTGACAATATTCGCTTTAAACTTTTAAATGATGTTCGTAGTAGTCTGCAACGTTATATGTTTAAACATGACGTTGTCTGCGTAATACCCGGTGGTTGCAATATTTTTACAGATTTAAACATAGAACTTCAGCAAGTTACTCATAGAATAATATTAGCTCACCATGAAGACATTAGATCCAATACGTTTGCATTTACTCGAAATCGAGAGGGATTACTTGAAGCAATCTATGCATTAATATTATTAGAAGACGGAAATTACGATGGCGCGGCACAGATGGCAAAACTTTCTATTATGAAAGCGCCCTCAATTAATGAAACAGCAAGTTCACCCAGAAAATCTCCACAGGAATCAGGCACATCTCCACGATCTGTTCATGCCGCATCTGGAAACCCCCAGGTAAAGAGAAACCTTTTTAGTAAACAAAAAAAACAAGTCGAACTAAGTCCACCATCGCGTGAAGTTGAGAATACAGGTCGTAGACGTACGCCTTTCACTCTATCTTCTGAGAAACTCTCTTCCTCATCACCAAATCTTTCAACTCCTCTAAAAAAATCACCCAGATCGAAAGATAAAAGCATTAAACATCAATCCTCGGGCAATCTTGCAGTAAGCTCTCTCTCTCTATCTCCACGTTCAGAATCTTCAGCTATCCAATCTCAATCCTATTCTACTCAGCCAACATGTTTAGGACATCTTGTAGAAGCATTAGTGATATGGGACACGCGTTTAAAAAACAATACAGATCGTCAAGAATCTGACATTGATTCATTCAAACGATCCCTTAAAGAGGCAAGACTGGCTACTGATCCACAAGAACTTAGTTTTATATTAGGGATGATTTGGTTAACTTATTACGACTGCATGCTTAATAACAAAGAAAAAGATATGTTTATGCTGACCTCAGATGAACAATCATTACTCAAAAATCCGCATAAAGTCCTAAGCAGTGCAAGAATACAATATCTTGAACAAAACGCTAAAATATTAGATCTAAATATTACAGACCAATGTATACTTGAAATTGCCAAACAACACTTCGAAAATGCCTGCCTTACGAAAAGCGGGCAATCCAGAATGTTTCCTCCTGCAATCATAGCAATTTATAAAAGTCTTATGTATTTCAGAGAAAACTTCGCTTGTGGTAACGCAGAAGAAGTTGAAAAGTTAAAACGTTTTTGGGCTAAATTGCTGAAAGAAGCCGTACTCACCCATGGTTATCTACCTGGGTTAGCCTATTATGCACAAGTATACGCCTACGCTGAAGACCCAAAACCTCAAAAAGGCGATGAGATACTGAAAACAATAGAAACAACAAGTGACACCCTCAGGCTTTTACATGATGCATTTTCAATAGCCGAAAAATATATTCACATCGAACCAGATCAAAAGAAAGATATGGAACAACAAATCAAATCTCATAAAGAAAAAGAAAATGAAATTGCGCTACGTATACCAAGCTATGCTATTGAGACGCCTAAACCATTTGATCATCTTTTTCTAAAATTACAGTTTGAAATGGAATATCATAACACATTACTATCATGCAGCTACTCAATGAGCAACGAAGAATCTGCAAAACAGTGTTTTGTTATCACATGTACTAGTAATAAGTTAAAACATACTCAGTTAGATTGCGAGTCATTAAAAGAAAAATTTGAACGTGCTGCTTTTATATATAGCTGTTGTAGAAAAATTTCTTTCAAAAAAGGTGAGCCAGTAGTCTTGCTAGAAAAAAATAAAATCATTCTAAAGAACGCTGATATTGCTATAATAGGCTTAATCAGAATAGCTGAAGCAAAAGACACGATTTTGAAGTGGAATAGTAATCAAATTGAACCACTTATACTTTTTTTAAAAGAAGCAAGTACATTCCCTTCTACAGTTTGGCAATGGGACGAAACATTCACGCGTTTACAAGAATTTATCGCAACTCACACAACACAAAATAAGTTGTTGATGTGAATAATCGATCATGATATTTTACTATTTAGTGGAAGATTACAAAGAACCACCAAGAGGGAAGCGCATTGAACATTAAACAACTCTACGATCAACTTACCAAAATCTTTCCTATGCAAGATGAGGAAATGATTTTCATTGAATCACTTGATGAGGCAAGTAGAGCAAAATTGGGCCCTTCTACATTAACCTCTTTTCAAATTAGAGAAATCATAACTGACGCAACACTAAACAATGAGCAGAAAAGAAATCATCTTGAAGCTTTCTTAATTAATAAAATCAAAACGGAAGGCCATACAGAACAAAAGAACATTTTCAAGTTCGCATTAAAATTGTCATTACTGAGTAGAGGTTATTTTACAGATGACCTTGGCCAATTAGAAAAGCAATTGTTACTCTTGCCATGTCATGATTTTCTTAATCCAGACATACAATTTTTGAATGACCCCGGGAATATTCATTCACTATGGCAAAATATTAATGTTATCAGGTTAGAACTTTCTAACTGTTTTTCCAAAACAGAATCGTATTGTTCCAAACTAGAGAAATTAGCAAAACTCATTCGTGATATACTTTACAAATATCAACATCTTAATCCAGAGCCTAACACAGAACAGGAAAAACTCACTTCACAAGAAAAAAACAAAACATTTCTTCTAAATCTCATAAAGACTGCATTAAATCTTATTAACGATGCAATGCTTCAAACGAATGACAATGAATGGTCTTTATGGACCTCTGCTGCTCTAGAATCTCTCGATTATCACAAAGATTTAAAATCGCAATCGGATGATAATGAATTAGAACAATATGTTCACAGAGATCGATCAAACTATTTTTTAACATTTTTAAAAGCATCTAATGATCCAATCTACGTCTATGTAGAAAATCAACTTTTAAAATATCATTATATGAATCTCTCAGAAACTTCAGAGAGCTCTCTCGATACACTTCCCACGATTGAAGCAATTAAAAATACTGAAACACCTGTCGAAACATTGCAAAAAATGAAGGTAATTGAAGATGCTTTTTCAGAAGCTTATCAATTGCTACTTGCCGCTAACAAAGACGCTGATTTTATCAAAAAAGCTATTCAATGCGCTATTATTCTCGAGAATAACGGCTCTTCTATAGGCACCTTTATCAGAACTGCAGCTTACGTATTAGCAGAACCATTATCGTTAAATCAATGGCTCCGTCATTTCGAAACATTACAGTGTATTGCAATACCTTATCGTTGGCGAACAAAAATTTTCGATATCTGGTTTGTGTTAGCGGAATTTTTCTCCAAGAATTATTCTGAAGCTTGCGTATTTTATAAAGAGGCTGAAATTACTTGCAAGAAACAAATTAACAATACCAACACAAACGTAAATATCGTCACCAGCGTCCCTCGATATTCAAAACAAGTTCAATATCAACTTTCTAAATACCTTTTACAGATTGCTACTGATGACTTTGACAAAATAGAGCAGTCTGACCTCAAGATAATTATCGACGATCTACTTAACAGTGAAAATCCGTATTGCTTCGCTGAAATTATCAGAATATTATGTTCTAATTCTGATCTTCGAGAGATTCTCACGAGTGCCATTGAAAAAAAATATTGTCGCGAATTCTCAGATCCCCGTATTTTTTGTGAACAAGTACTTCAAAAAACAGAGTTCAATAAATATTTAATAATTTGGGGTCCTTTAACATGCTCTACAGGGCTCAATAACCGTTACATTCCTGTAGACGTTTTGTCAGCAGAGACAAAAATTAGTGATACTATTCAGTTCAAGCACTGTACTCAAGTACGTCAACAACTTCGTCATGTATTAAATGATAAAAAAGAAACAACTATGGTTGTTCCATGTGGTTTTAGTTATTTAAAAGTATTGGAAAAGAAACTGTATCATTTCAGTTCACGACTAATGCCTGACCTTACCGATAATACACTATATGATGCATTCAATTTTACTCATAATAGAAAGGGTCTTCGAGATGCCGTAGTCGCATTACTATTCTTTTATGATGGTAATTATTATGCTGCAGAAAAAATGGCGAGGCTATCCTTAAAATGTCATTCATCTACTAACATTGAATTGAAACCTCAACATGAATCCAACCCATCCACACTCCCATCTGTAATCGGTACACCTACGCATGGCTCGCCAGAAAGACCCAGAAAGTTATCACTACGTTTAAATGTAATTGCAGTGAAAAAAAACAATTCTGATTCACCCGAAATCTCTCCTAGACCCTATGAACAACATCCTCATTTAAGTAATTCTCGCTCTATTAACATACCTACTCTAAAAGCACTTCGAGATTCTGATCACAGTTTCCCCTCATCTAGCGGAAGAACCGCTTCCCCCCAATTTCCTCTATCCCCAGGTCGATCACCTAGCGGCTCTATAGACATACCACTTCCAATAACAAAAAGTCCTCGTGCTCCTTCATTTATTGCTTCTAAAACAGGTGGCGCCTCTCCTCTCCCTATCAATCTTGAACAAAATAATGCCTCTCCTTTGGGGCATCTCATCAAGGCTATGATTCTCTGGGAAACTCGTTTAAAAAATAATAATAAGAGATCACGATCTGATGTTTTATCCTTTCAACATGAATTATCTGAAACCCAAGGTTGTTCAATTCCTGACGAAGAAAGAAATTTTATTACTGGATTGAGATGGCTATATTATCTATTGAGTAAAAATCCTTCCACTCAAAAAAGGGATGAAATCTGGCTAACAGATCGCGATAAAGCTCAATATATAACAGTAAAAAAAGAAGTCGAAGCAGATGATAAAAGGATGATCCAAATCAACGAAGGCCAAGAAAGAGATCTTGATGAATATACACTGTTTAAAATTGCAAGATATTATCTGTATAATAAACCTACCAGTGAGAATCCTAATACTAAAAAATTCGCTCCTGCTGTGTTAATTATTTTTCAGTTTTTAAAGTCCTACATAGACAAATATCCTAACACAAAACCACATTTAATAGAAAAAGACCTTGAAGACCTTGCACGATCATTAAAAAATGCTGTATTCATTGACGGATATTTTCCAGCAATACCCGCATATTTGGCCTGTTATTCCCTTGCTCACCCACCAGTACTTGAAGCATCTGAAATAATGACCAGCGGTTTAACACCAGCCGATAGAGTAGAATTGATAAAAAATGCACTGACATATTCTGAACACTATACTCCATTTCCTATTAACTCAACACAAGTCATGACAGAACAATTGAAAATTATCGACATGAATGAAGAGCAACAATTAGTGCTTACAAGGTCGTATTCCGTCGAAAACATAATCGCATTTAATCATCGATTCGATTGTTTACCAATTAAGATAAGCTTCGGCGATTCAATTATATCTATCGACTTAATAAAACAAAATGAGAACTGTGTTTGGCAATGTAAACTTATCCCTGATGGAGAGGATGAAAGTTCTTTTATCAATGATCTTGAATCCCTACAAAAATTATTTCTGCGTGCTGCCCGCGTTTATTCTTATTGCAATAAAGTGAACATATCTTATGATCAGATTATTTTACGTCAAGATAACTGTCTAATAATCACTCACGCCGATATTGCGATTATTGGACTCATTTTCTTAGTAGAAGGTAAACTATCGATTAAGTTAACTCGGTCTGATGCAGCTTCATTAATTGCGTTGTTGAATGCGGCTAAATCTCTACCAATAACAAGTTGGCGATGGAAAGAAACCCATGCCCGTCTACAAAATTTCGCACCACGAATTCAAAATTCTAAAACTGATGGTCCAGCTAAAGATCTTGATCCAGATGAATTAAGAAGTAAACTCATACCGCTGTCTCCACCACAGGAGCATGGTGTTTCTCCTAGAGGTCATTTTAGTCCACCACCATCAAAACAAAGGTCTTCTTTGATACTGGCCAATCCACGTAGAGCCTCTAATGCGGATCTTCTAGCTCATAGCGGTCCGACCTCTCCTCGTGGGCTGCAAAGCAGTCTCTCTAAAAGGGACAGTGGTAAGGTTACCATTCCTGATGGATCTTCTGGTTCTATTTCTGGCAATAGAAGTAGGTCAGTCACAGAGTCATCTTTATCAAAGAAAAAATAAACCACCAAGAATATGAGGCATTGAGCGGCCAAAACTCCCAACATTCTTAACCGGGAGATGCTGAGAGATGCTAGCCATTTGACCCCAACCCATTTAAAATGTATTCTAGATTGTTATTTCCACGAAGAGACGTTCATCAATGCATCCAATTATCAATATCGCAGAAAATGCAGCTCGTAGTGCAGGCAGTATTATTCTTAAAGCATCCGAGCGAATGGATAAAGTAAAAGTCATTGAAAAAGGTGTTCAGGATTTTACGACGGACATTGATCAGCTAGTCGAACAAACCATCATACAAATTATCCACACAGCTTATCCAAATCACAAAATATTAGCCGAGGAAAGCGGTGAATCATCTCAAACTAATGATGAATCAGTGTGGATTATAGATCCAATCGATGGAACGACCAATTTTATTCACGGCGTCCCCCATTATGCTGTTTCCATCGCTTATCAATACCGTGGAAAAATAGAGCATGGCGTTATTTATGACCCGATAAGAGGCGAACTTTTTTCTGCAAGCCGTGGACGCGGTGCAAAACTAAATAATACACGTCTACGAGTGAGCAAATGCGAACGTTTAGAGAATGCTCTTATTGGCACTGGATTTCCTGTCAAATTTGCCGATCTACAAGCACCCTACTTAAATCTCTTTGATAAAATATTTCTCAAAACAGCTACTATTCGTCGCGCAGGTTCCGCTGCACTTGATCTCGCATACGTTGCTGCAGGAAGATTCGATGGCTTTTTTGAAATGAAATTGAGCCCATGGGATTTTGCTGCAGGAATTTTATTGATCAAAGAATCGGGTGGATTAGTAGGTGATTTTGAAGGCTCAGAAAATTATTTCTCTTCGGGAAATATTATCGCTGGAAATCCCAAAATGTTTAAAGCTTTGCTTCAGCAAATTAATAGCTAACTAATGGTTTCCAGCTGAGACAAATCATTTGCACAAGGTGTTTGAAGATTTTCCAAAATCACTAACCGGGAGATGCTGTCAAGGACGGTCGCCTAATTCATCCGTTCTTTCGGGTGGCATTAAATGTTTGCGCTCAAGACCCAAAGCGACAGCCAAAGATCCGGCAACATAAATAGATGAATAGGTACCGATAATAACCCCGACAATCAAAGCAGCTGAAAAACCACGCAGTACTTCTCCTCCGAAAAAGAATAGCACTGTAACAACCATTAATGTGAGCCCGGAGGTCATGATCGTTCTCGACAAAGTTTGATTGATTGATCGATTAATAATTTCTAACACCGTTCCCTTTCGCATCAATCGAAAATTTTCTCGCACTCGATCGTACACGACGATGGTATCGTTGATAGAGTACCCAATAATAGTCAATACTGCGGCAAGTGTGATCAGATTAAATTCAAGACCTGTTAATGCAAACACGCCTAACGTAACTATAGGATCGTGAATAAGTGCGACAATCGCACTAAAACCGAAACGTAACTCAAATCGTAGTGCTACATATACCAAGGTTCCTAACAATGACACGATAATGGCTAAAATTCCGTTCGTTACCAAAGTTTTTCCCACTTGCGGTCCGATGTATTCCACTTGAGCTACATTACCTCCTACAAGTGCTGTTTGTATTTTAGATTGCAATTGTTTTTGATCTAGGTTTTTTTGTTCACCCAATCGAATTAAAAGTTCATGAGAAGAACCATAAGGTTGTACTGTTGCTTCGGGAAATCCTGCGTTTGTTAACTCCTCACGAATTTTACCAATGTCAACTGCTTGAGGATATGATACTTCGATTTGAGTACCCCCAGTAAAATCTAATCCTAAGTTTAGCCCTTTTACTCCAAGTATCAGGAAGGATAGTACACAGATTACAACCGAAAAAATGGCCGCTTTCCTTCGCTGCCCCATAAAATCGATTTTAGTATTGGTTTTAAAAAATTCCATGTCTCTATCCTTTTGCAACAATAACACGACCAATGGACAAGTTTTTCACTTGTCGACGACCGTAAATTACATTAACGAGAGAACGTGTATACATCACTGCAGTAAGCATTGAGGTGAATAAACCAATCGTGACAGTAACAGCAAATCCCTTCACCATACCACTACCTAAGGCAAAGAGTACTATCATCACAATTAATGTTGTTACATTTGAATCTATAATAGTCGCTAACGCTCTTTCATAACCCGCTTTAATACTGGCTTGAGGACTCATTCCATTGCGTAAGTCTTCTCGAATACGTTCGTTAATCAATACATTGGCATCAACTGCCATAGCGATAGTAAGAACGATACCCGCAATACCAGGTAACGTCAGAGTGGCCCCTAACAATGATAAAATGGCTAATATGAAAATCACGTTGAGCAATAGCGCAATATCAGCAAATACACCAAATAAACGGTAGTACATCATCATAAAGAAAAATACAACAATGATACCTATTAATATTGATCTCACACCTTTTTCAATATTCGCTTTACCTAAACTAGGACCTACAATTCGCTCTTGTATAAATTCTATTGGGGCTGTAAATGCGCCTGACCGTAGAAGTAATGCTAAATTCTGTGCGTATTGAGCGCTGGATAAATTAGTGATTTCAAAATTATTACCTAATGCCGATTGAATTGTTGCAACACTAATCACTTTTTCAATAGGTTTTCTTACTGTTACTAATTTACCATCAACTAATTTTTTTTCTGTTTTCGTTTCTACGTAAATCACAGCCATTGCCTTACCAATACTTTCCGCTGTTGTTCTGTGAAAAATACTTTCACCGCCACCGCCTAAACGTACATTGACAGTAGGATGTCCATTTTCACCTAAAGCAGATGTTGCATACGTAATTGAACTACCTTGCAAAATTACTTCGTTTTTCAGTAAAACAGGTCGTCCATCATAATCATATAATCGTGTTCCTAGTGGCACTACACCTGCTTGAGCACTCGCAATATCATGCTCATCATCAACCATCTGAAATCGCAAACTAGCCGTTTTTCCGATAATTTCTTTTGCTCGTGTGGTATCTTGTACACCGGGCAAATCAACAGAGACTTTATTTAATCCTTGTTGTTGAACGACGGCTTCACTGACACCCAACTCATTAATTCGATTTAATAGAATTGTCATCGTTTGTTCAACAGCATAATCACGTAATTTATTTTGAGCCACTTCATTCATTTTGGCATTTATTTTAAACACGCCATTATTGTCATCCATGGTAACAACATAATCTTGCAGGTGTGTGGGTAAATACGAGTAGGCTTTTTTTAAGGTGTCTTGATCACGAAATTCAATTTGAATGCCATTTTGCGCATCTCGTTTGATCGCGCTATACCGAATATTCTCACGTCGTAAATCATTACTAATTGTATGAATTTCTCCATTCTCTCGTGCTTTAGTACTTTCATCAACATCAACTGCCAGTAAGAAATGCACACCACCTCTTAAATCTAGTCCCAGTTTTAAAGGGCTAGCTCCAATAGCTTGCAGCCATTTAGGCGTTCGTGGTGCTAAATTAGGTGCAACAATATAATCTTCGCCCAAATCTGCTTTAATAAAATCACTGGCTTTCAACTGAGAATCCGTGTCAGGAAATCGTGCCAATATTTGTCCATCGACATCTTGAACTGATAAATAACGGATATTTTGTTGAGCAATTACATTACGAACTTTTTCTACAATTTCTTTTCCAATGGGTTTACTTTCGCCCAATGAAACTTGAACTGCATAATCTTCACCGTATAAATTGGGAAGTGAGTAAATTGCGCCAATAACGAGGCCAACCACTAACAATAAATTTTTCCACCATGGATAGTGATTCATAATTTCCTTACCTAAATTAAATGAGTGATTTCATTGTGCCTTTGGGAAGCACTTTTGCAATAGCACCTCTTTGCAGAGTGATTTCAACATCGTCGTCCAATGCAATGCGAATAAAATCATCTGACATTTTGACGATTCGACCCACCATACCACCTACAGAGATAATTTCATCACCAGGACTGAGTGATTCCATTAATTTACGATGATCTGATTGCTTTTTTTGTTGTGGTCTAAAAATCATAAAATAGAAGAGTAACAAAATACCAATCAGCATAGGAGCCATGCTCATAATGCTCTCTTGAGCAGAAGGGGCTGCAGAAGATCCAGCAGCCGCTGCTGCTAATACATCTGATGCACCTACTAAACCCACAAAACCCAAAATAACTTTAGTGATTAATTTCATGCTAACTCCTCGTCAAACGGTTCAGATCCCGCAAGGGAAAACTCGGATAATGTACCTTGTTCTATGGCGAGACGCAAATCTGCCATTAATCGCTGGTAATAGCGTAAATTATGGATGGTATTTAACATTGAACTTAAAATTTCCTTGCAACGATCTAAATGATGCAAATAGGACCGTGTGAAATTCTGGCACGTGTAACAATCACATTGATCATCAAGCGGTCGCATATCGGTTCGATATTGGCTATTACGAATTCGTACTATTCCTCCTGAAACAAATAAATGCCCATTGCGCGCATTTCGAGTGGGCATTACACAATCAAACATATCAACGCCACGTTTCACGCCTTCTACTAAATCAGAAGGAGTTCCTACTCCCATCAGGTATCGCGGATGCGTCTCAGGCATTTCAGGAACAATATGTTCTAAAACAGACATCATTTCATGCTTAGGCTCACCGACAGAAAGACCGCCGATAGCATACCCATCAAAGCCAATCTTGAGTAATTCTTGTACTGATTGACTTCGCAAATCGTTGAATACCCCGCCCTGAACTATACCGAATAATGCTGATGGATTATCAGCGTGCGCCTCTTTGCTGCGTTTTGCCCAACGCATGGACAATGCCATAGACTCTTCTGCTTGCTGCCTAGTCGCTGGATAAGGGGTGCATTCATCAAAGGCCATCACGATGTCGGACCCCAAAGCTCGCTGCATCTGCATTGAAATTTCGGGTGTTAAATAAACAGGCGAGCCATCGATAGGTGATTGAAATTTTACCCCGTCTTCGGTGAGTTTTCGCATCTTACCTAAACTGAAAACTTGAAAACCACCAGAATCTGTCAGGATAGGTCCAGACCATTGCATAAAGCCGTGAAGCCCTCCATGCTCTCTAAGAATATCGGGGCCTGGTCTTAGCATTAAGTGGAAAGTATTCCCCAAAAGAATTTGCGCGCCAGTCTCTTTGACATCCACTGGAGTCATGGCTTTCACAGAGCCATACGTTCCAACAGGCATAAAAGCCGGGGTCTCAACAACGCCGCGATCAAATTCCAATCGACCTCGACGGGCCTTACCTTCTGTCGTCTGCACAGTAAATTTCATTCAAATATTCTCCTATAATGGGTTCATGCCATTTCAAATTGGTAATATAAATATCAATATAAACAGATAATTACAATCGATCATTGAAGCAAAATGAGATCTTTGTGACCTGAATACTATAGATCACAATTCCCAATCAACATGGCATCCCCGTAACTAAAAAATCGATATTGATGTTGAACAGCGTATCTGTAAGCGTTCATCACATTCTCAAAACCCGCGAAAGCGCTTACTAGCATTAATAAGGAAGATTGCGGAAGGTGAAAATTCGTAATCATCGCATCCACAACGCGAAAGTTAAATCCTGGCGTGATAAAAATATCAGTTTCTCCATGATAAGGCTGAATATCTGATCGCTGCGCTGCTGCCGATTCCAAGGCACGCACAGTAGTCGTTCCAACCGCAATCACTTTATTGCCTCGACTCTTAGTCTCTCGAATCTGCTGACATAACGCAGCACTGACTTCAATTCTCTCAGCATGAAGTTTACCATCGGCAATTTGCTCTGCACGCAACGGGGCAAAGGTCCCCGCCCCAACATGTAAAGTCAAATAGCCTGAATGAATACCTTTTTCTGCTATTGCAGCCAATAACTCCTCATCAAAATGCAAACCCGCCGTTGGAGCTGCCACTGCACCTGGATATTCAGCAAATACCGTTTGATAACGTTCTTTATCACTCGCTTCGGCTTCTCGATCTAAATAGGGCGGCAGTGGAATTTCCCCCACTTCCTCAAGCCACTGAAAAATGTCTAGCGCCGAATCCATTTGCAACTCAAACAAGGCTTCATGGCGAGATAAAACTTTTGCACGTTGATCACCACTCAACAGTAATTCCGAACCCACCTGCGGAGATTTACTGGCTCTTAGATGAGTTAGCAATCGATTGTCGGGTAAAATTCGCTCGATCAGCAACTCAATTTTACCGCCCGTGCATTTTTGCCCATAAACTCGCGCTGGAATCACTTTGGTGTTATTGAACACCAATAAATCTCCAGGCGCAAAGAAGCCGATAATATCTTTAAAATGATAATCACTGAGCGATCCATTGACTGGATTCAAATGTAATAAACGACTCGCGCTGCGTTTGTCTAAAGGATAACGAGCAATTAATTCACGAGGAAGTTCATAATCAAAATCAGAAACGCGCATAAAATACCCAATTCTTAAATGGTGCATGGTTACAAAAGAATGGTAAGGGGTCAAGGGGAAATCGGAAGGGGTCAAGTCTTGAATTATGAATTTAGGCAGGATAGGACTTGCCTATCCTGCCTAAATTCATAATTCAAGACTTGACCCCTTCCCAAGCTAGACTATAAAGCCATTAACTTGTTATACTCGTCTTGAGTGCCGAGATGGCGGAATTGGTAGACGCGCCAGACTCAAAATTTGGTGGGGTAACCCCCCGTGTGGGTTCGAGTCCCACCCTCGGCACCAAAAACCATGATCAATTTATTGTTATTTTATTATAATTTCCTTGCGATAGTTATCTAATACGCCCCAATATCAATTGACTTCCGCCGTAAAATATGTTATCAAGCTACATCATCCATACAATTTAGGGGCTTATCATGGCACAATTGAAAGTGATTCATAATTCTGGTGAGCAAACTCTTGATAAACTCAAAAAAGCACCATCATTGCCCGCAGCGGTTCAAGCAAATCACTCTCCCATCAAATTGAAGTATGCCATTGCCCCTTGCAATTTCTTTTCAGACCCCACCTCTGTCAGGCAAGTAGTTGTTCCTCAAAAACCTGATTTTGATCTCTTGCAGTTTGATAACGTTTTTTTTAATCAGCTTCGTGATGGCAATTTGATCTGCAGTTACCCCGACGGAACAATTGCATTACTTAACAACAATCTTCCAGCAAAACCAGTTAAATACCTTCCCCTATTACCCCAGAATAAAACTCGTTCAATTTATGAATTAACAGACGGTCTTGTTCTAATTTGTTTAGAAAATGACGGTGATGAAAGTTATCTCGTTAATTTAACTGATGGAATCGCAACTAAACTGGATTTACCTCCAGTCAGAGTTTGCTCCGTCCTTGCCAACAATACTCGCACTGTATTTTTAGGCTTAAAAGATGGGCGCTTAATCGCTTGGAATTTACAAGAAAATAAATCTACAAATGCTTGGCAATTTACTGCATCAGAAAATTTTGACTTTCAACAACCCCATTCAATTCCAGAGATAACGCCTTTATCGACTCTCAATAAAGTTTATGACAATGGGTTACGAATACTGGGTATTGCAGAAAATGAAGATAGTAAATTATTAATCGTGTTTAATGTTAATAATGGTTATCTTACTTGCTTATTTGATCAGACCACTTCGACTCTTGAACATGTCCAATTTACTCATTACTTTAATTACGATAAAATTGGCGAAAAAGTTTCACGGGCTTCATTTTCTCAAGCTGGAAATTTCAGCTTGGTCTTCAGTAATGGCACTTCTTTACGTATACTCAAAGATGAGCAAAAAACAAGGCATGTTGAAAAAAATAAAGATCTGAACACTTTTTCAACTTTTGCTTTCACCAATGGTAGCTTAGCATTTGCAGGGTTTAAAGAAAAAGAAGAACCTCAACATCTTGAAGACGACAATAGTGATGAAGCTCCTCAAGTTGATTGCATTCTTGAGATTCAATCTTTTGGAATTTAATCACAACTTATTATTTCAATCACATTAAATCCTAATTATTTTCTTCCCATCGTAACGACAGATTCATGGTGTGTTGACTTCGAACCTTGTTCTTGTGTTTTAACTTGATCTTTTTCTTTCATTCTAGCTTGAACCCACCCAACATTAGGGCCTTTTGGAGAACCTTGTTCTGGTTGTTGAGGTTGTGCTTCCACATTTGTTTTCTGTTGACCTCTAGGACTACTTTTTTCCGGACTTTTTTCCGCAACAGCAGACTGTATTACTTCAGAACCTTGCTGTGCTTGTTTGTAATCTAAGACAGCGCTTCTGAGTTCTTTCTCAAGACCTTTATAGCCATCAATGACTTTCTCGAGCTTTCTCTTAAAAATTTCCGGCATTTCTTCAAATGCAGCAAGCTGTTGGTTCATATGTTCCAATACCGCTTCAGTTTTTACGATATTAATCTTATCTTCACCAGCCAATGCAAATTTATAAAACTGATCAACATATTGCCTAAGTTCGATTACCATTTTACTTAGATGACCAACTGAATCTTCTCTTCGTCTGACAGCATCTTTATCCATAGCAGGCGTTTGGGAGTATTTAAATTCAGTATCTGAATAAGCTTGTACATCTGGTTTTTTTGCTGCTAACAGCGCTGAATCACGAGATTCTTTGATGCTTGCTCGTACCGTATTCCAACTTTGTGCACGCTTCTTTTCGGGAGTAAGTAATAAGTTTTTAGATAGGCCTTGCACTATATCACGAGCAGCAACATATTTTGATGCTCGTAAACTGTTAATGATATCATTATCATCATCATGTTGATTTTTGTCTGCTTTACTTTGCAAATTACCTTTTACAGCTTTGATCAGCGCATTAGATTGTTTTGTGTCCTCTGGAGCCAATTTAAGCGGAGTATTAGTTTCTTTGGATGCCTGTACAGCTTCGCCACATTCTAGAATTATCAATGCCAAAATACCCTCCATGCTCTCTGGTAAAAACTTTTCATTATTCATTCTAGCACGAGTAAAGTCTCCATCAGCTTGTGCATATTTTCTATCAAAATTGGCACGCTGATCATTCTCCGCTTGTGTAAACTCAGGTACTATTTCGCCTTTTTCCTTCTTTTCTTTTCTACTATTATCTTCTTGATCGCGCTTAATTTTATCTGGTGTTAATAGTTGAAGTTCACTTTTGGCTCGTAAATGTTCTTCAGCAGAGATTTTGAGTGCTGCTTTAGGTTCTTCTTCATTCATAAATTTATTATAGCGTGTAATATATTTTTCAAATGCGTTTTTAGCTAAAGACGAAATTAATTCCGGCGTAGCGCCTGTCGCCGATTGAATAGCCAATATTTCTCGTTGTTGTTGTATTTCATTACTACCTGATTTCTCTTTAACTTTCATACACCCCTCTTCATAATCTACTCATCTATAATTATAGCTTACTACCCCGCTTTTTGCCGGGCTCCACCATGCCGTAAAGTGGGGTTATGGGGTCACTTTATTAGAAGCATAATAGTCTTTAGATTTAGGGCGCAGGAGGCTTAGTAAGGCATTTCAACTGTAGAACTTGGCATGAAAATTCTTGCTGTTTTAAACTAGAAAACACCAGCCCAGAGTACTCTGGGCTGAGTGTATACTGAGAACTTATAGACTAGCTGTGTTCAGACGCTTGCTCAGAAGAGGCAGTCGCAGTCTTGATACTCGCTTTCACGCTGACATAAGGCTTAACCCATGGTTTAAGCTGTTGAAGCTTGGCTGGAAGGTGCGCAATCGCTGCATTTGCCGCTGCTTGAGAAGGATAAGAACCGTAGATTAACACGTAGTAGTCCTTGCCTTTCAGCGTCGTATGATACACCTTCGCCTTTTGCTGAATCTGGCTGTTCGCAACCACCTTCTGAATTGCGGCTTTAGAACCAGAGCCCATCAACTGTACGGTATAGTGGTCCGCTGGTGCAGAAAGGATGCTTCGTTCATCGCTAGAGAGCTTAGCATTGCCTTTCGCACTCGCAATTCCCTGCTTACCATTGACACGCCCAACCTGTCCCTTGGCTTGTTTATTGCCTTTCAACACTGCATTTTGGCCAGGGTGAACGATAGCATCATCATCTGAATCAGCCGTAGCTTCATCGGCATCATCTGAAGCACTAGCTACCTGACCTTTAGAGGCTTGCTTAGACTGGGCACCAGCTTGAGCCGCTTGTTTGCCTTTTAATGCCTGGCCTTGGCCTTGGTCATTGGCTTCATCCGCTTGGCCTAGCTCATCCGTAGCCTCGGTGCTTTCAAGCTCAGTACGAGCAGCTGTTTTAGCACCAGCATGCTTTTTACTGGTGAGCTGCTTGTTGCGGTCTTTTTTGTGCAATGCTGCTTGTGTGTGTTTCTTACGCAATTCGGCCACTTTGTGAGCTTTTTGGTGCTTTTCCGAGGCCGCAGTTTGCTGCCCTGCCCCTTTGCCCTTTTTCAATTGAGCTGGAGCATTGTTAACTTGCTGAGATGGTTTTGCGTTAGCATTAACAGACTCAGATTGGGCTTGAACAGCCTGGTTCTCATTATTAAGCACACGTGGACGGAACTGCTCAGGCTCTGCAGATGCCTGAGGACGTCTGACCTCCTGCCATCGATTTTGGTCAGCACCATTACGCAGGGGGACGGTACGAGCTGAATCACTCAGAGAATTATCTGTACTCGCATATTGAGATTGAGTACCCATAGCCTTCAAGGCTCGGATTGCCTGCTGATGGTTCTGAGCCGCTGCTTTGGCAATCCAAAAGCGAGCTTGTTTACCATTACGGGTCACATTTTGACCATAATAATACATATACCCTAGGGCATATTGCGCATCAGCATCCCCATCCTGAGCTGCCTCACGCACCTGTTCGTACGTTAAGCCATAGTTTTTAGCGGCAAAATCGTGTCCGCCATGATGTGAGCCATCACGATGAGCACACCCTGAAATCATTAATACGCCCACCAGGGCAACAACTGGATATATCAAACGCATGGTTAGATCCTTTTTGATTGAACTAGAAATTTCCTTGCAGATTCAGATAATACAAAATTTTAAGCCAAGAGCATAGGGGTTTAATCTTAAATTCTGTAATTTAGATTTTGATATCGCCACTCCATTAGCCTGGACATCATGCCCATGCTATTAACAGATACTACCTTTGACCCTCATTGCTTTTATCGATAACATGTAGAAATATAGCTTTGGTTAATATTTTCTTAATAAACTATTGTTGGATCAATTTTTCTTATCAAAACACTTCTGATTCCAGCAATTAAATTAGCAACTTGGCCAATTAAATTCGCGATTAATATTTTAAAATTCGGCACCGAAGATCTTCCTCTTACGCTGGAAGGTGTATTTGAAGATTTAACGAAATATATGTATGAATCATTTTCTTCCATATGGAACGCAAAACAATGGCCCTTTGACTCACGACATCCAGCAGTTTTCGGTACCCTAAAATTGATTAAGCTTGCATTTTTTGGAAGCTTATTCATCGCCTCCTATTTATCAAGTTGGGCATTTAGTATCGTGCATAAATTTGGTATGGCGCTGACTTCTCCCGATAAATCTCGCCGTTATTGGTTTAGAGAAGGTTTAATTCTTTCACAAACTACATTTCTTGGGTACACACCAGGTTCAAGCTACATCCTTCCTTATCTATTCTCACTTTTCAGTATAGCATTCAGCACATTAGCCTGGGCAGTGACTTTTCCTCTGGCAGTCAGTGCTGTCACAACTTTCTTCCCCGCTGTAATTCCTTTCGTGAATTCATTAGCGAATTTACCCTTTATTGCTTCAACAGTAACCATGATCAGCACAAAACTCATAACACTCAGCTCAACAGTTACCAGTATTTTTTCACCGGCTATTGCTGTAATAAGCGCTATCGCAGCCACTGTTGGCGTTCATATAACAGCAACTTCATTCGCAGTAGGATCTATTCTAGGTGCAATTGCTGCATTTTCATCAATCGTACTCACCTATATTGCCGACAAAACTTCTAACAGGTGGGCAACATTTAAAGGTGCTGATACCTATGAGCTTCTGAAAGAAGATATAGAACTAGCACGTGTGAAAGCAAGAGACATAGAAGAGACTCTTGAAGAAGTAAAACAGGGTATTAATACTTTTGATAATGATTTTATTGACGTAGTTGTTAAAACAATTTTTGATCCACAGTATTCGGCGAAATTAGAAGAATGCTGCAGTCTTGCGGCAGAAGCAATTAAAACGTTTATAAAATCTAAATCAGAAGATGATGGTAATAGGTTCGCTGCTGCTATCGAACAAAAAATTTATAGCCATCGAGACAAACCTGAATTTAAAAAGAATCTCAAAATCTTTGAAATACAATTAAAAAATGTATTTAATACATATCTAGAAAAAGAAAACGCTAATTCAAATTGGAAAGATATTATATATGGTGGATCAACCTCAAAGGCGTTAAGTGCTCACGCAACAGAATTACAAGTGAATTTTAATAGTGAAACCCCAATCGACAAGAGCAGTAGACAGAAAGAGTCTAGTATTAATGGCGGTGACTTTACTGATCCAGACTCTAATATTGTAGCAGCAACCACGGGCACAACTTTTTTCACAAACTCACTACAAGTATTGGCTCGCAGTGAAAAATCTGCATTAGATTCAAACCTAAGCGTGACACATGTCATGGACTCTTGCTTAGTTGCTCACAGATCTTATCAGTATAATGCAACTCGTAAAATTAATTTGGCAATGGCCGATGGTTTAGGTGGTCATACTGGAGATAAAGCTAAAGATACTAGAGTTTCTCGAGCTTCGTATTTCGGATGTAAACATGCCATTCGATTGTGCTCAACGTATTATGATCCCGATGCACTCAAGGCTAATTTGAAAACAATCATTCAAAATGTTGGTGCTGAGATATTGATCAAAAACAATGGTTCGCGTGAATCAACCTCATTAACTTGTGCTAATGTTTTCCCCATATCTGGTGGGTGGAGTCAACCACTGAAACAACGCGTCATTGGTGCGAATATAGGTGGTAGCATGCTCGTGGCATGGAACCCTAAAACTCAAACTATCACTACATTATTGCCTGGTCGTCAATTAGTTCAAAATGCTGCACAAGGTCCTGTATTACCTAGTAATTACACTGTCGAAACTGATCTTGATATCGTTGATGTCACACTAGACCAGGGCACTGTATTAATTCCATTTACTAAAGGAATGCTTGGATCTTTTAATACAATTACAAAGCAAGAAACAAAAAATGATAAAAATTATAATATGGTCGAGATAAATCCTGAATGGATCGTACCTATATTACGGACACTAAATCCTAATGCTTCAGCTAAAACTATTGTGAATACATTAATGCAACATGTCATGGATCAGGCTGAAAAAGATCGTAGTGCTCTCGTCCAGCAATCAGAAACTGCAAAAGCTGTACTCGCTGAATTAATGGAAACACAAAAAACCGATCGTGATGATTTAAATGTAAAAATATCAGAGCTTGAAGCGAAAACTCAAATTAATTATGGTGATGATATTACTGTAATGGCTGTTCGGCTTCAGTAATTGAACTATCAGATAAACTGAGAATTTGATGCATTCTACAATTGAATGCATCAAATCTAAATCACATCACTAGGAATTCGTTTGATAAGTATACTGAGGTTTGCAGTACGTTTCGCGAATTAAAAATTGGCCTGAAATATAACTCAAGAAAAAACACACCGGTACAACCAGAAGTGCAATAGTGTAATTCTCTACAGAATAAACCGGTACATTATTGACTATTTCTCCAGTCCAATTTAAACGTAAAAGATATCCGACCAAGGGTTGAAATAACGCCCCCCCAGCAACAACCGCCATATTATTAACACCAATTGCAGTTGCAGTCACTTCAGGTCTATTGATATCACGTACCACTGCGAAACTTAAAATCTGGCCTGCCGTTGCAACGCCAAATGCAAACAGTAATACAAACGTTAAAGCAAAAGGAATTGTAGGAACGTACAGTAATATCACCGATGCGATCACACCAACGAGCGCACAAAAATTCAATAAACTTCGACGACGCCCTAATTGATCGGAATACCAACCGATGATCGGACTGGCAATACCAAGCCCAATCCAGACCATTGCCATGGCTTCACTCGCCAACGTGTTGCTCACATTATAACGAGCCATTAAATACGGGACTCCCCACAATGACGCAAAGGCTGTGATCGGTGCCCAGCACGCGAAGGCGTAAAGGGCTAGCCACCACGTTTGAAGATTGCCTAAGACAGACTGAATACTTCGCATAATTCCATAGTCTTTTGATTTCTGACTAGAATGTTGAGTACCTTCAGGTTTGTGATGGACTATAAATAAAATGCACAGTGCCAATAATCCACCAGCAAATGCAAGCCACGTAATGGTAGGTCTCCAACCGAACTTGTTCACCGCAGACGCTAACGGCGCTTCACCACCCATGGCACCCATAGCCGCTAAAAATTGAGCGATGCCGACGAGAAAAGCGAAATATTTGAGGGGAAACCAGCGCGTAGCAACAACTAATACACCGATAAATGCAAAAGCCGACCCAAGCCCCATAAAGAAACGACCCAGGCTTGCGTACATGACGGAATCTGCCATCCCAAAAAAGGTTGCACCCGCCGCACAGACCAGTAATGAGATTGTAGTGAGCCATCGGGTACTAAAACGGTCAAACAGCAAACCAGCGGGGATTTGCATTAAGGTATAGGAGTAAAAATAAAAGCCAGAAATGATTCCCAATCCCGCTGCATCTACAGAAAGATCACGCATCAACTGAGTAGTCATTACACTAGGGGATACTTGCAGAGCCATTTCATAACATAGAAAAGCCGCTGCCAATGAATAAACGATAATTGCCCGCCATGATAATGGCACTGATTGCATCTGTTTGGGTTCAGCAGTCATCAATAATCCCCATTGGTTTATAGGGGATCGATGATCGCATAATTTCTCACCTCTCACAACTCAAGACGGGACGCCGCAGCATCTCCATCAATTAGATTTTGCGTTCGTATGAAAGAAGTGTGTGATGAGAATGGGTGTCTGGGCTAAAAGCTACTTGAAGATTATGAACAGCAGTTGTTACAGCAGAAACGCCTGAACTTAAAACAAAACCGAAAAATGCGAAAACGATTAAACTAGTAAATACTCTGCTCATAACATGATCCTCCTTGATTCGTTGAGCAAACAACATGCTTTTCACTCTGACGAGACTCCCTGTCCCTAACTAAAAGTGAACATCCGAATTTAAACTGTAGTAGAGATCTGGAAAAAAGCAAATTGCTGAGGGGGTCAGCGATGGGGCAGGTCTAAAGGGAAGGGGTCAAATTGAGGCCTGACCCCTTCCACTCCACTTCCAGTCAATTAATCAAGCGCAAAATGTCGTTATAAACTGCAGCCAACGTCAAGAGGATAAGAAGGACAAATCCTATACGCGTAGCGACAATTTCTACAGCCATCGACAAAGGTCTTCGAATGATAAATTCAATTAAGAAATATAAAAGATGCCCACCATCCAGGCCTGGTATCGGGAGCACATTGACGAACGCTAACATGACACTCATCAATGCAAGAAAATTCACAAACGCAATAAGTCCTGCTTTAAAAGCGCGATCAGCAGTACCAAAAATTGTGATAGGCCCTCCCAACGTTTTCAAAGAGAGCTCACCCATCACTAATTTTTTCATTACAACAAAATTGAAATCAAAAAAACGAACCGTTTCTTTTATCGCAGGAAATACAGCGTAAATAGGATTATATTGTTTTACAAATTTCATCGTCTCAGGATATGACGTCGGCTTCACAGTCACTCCAATTACACCGACATTTTTAAAACCACGAATCATAAATTTTTTATCGGAAGCAAATGTTAAAGCGATTGGAATACCATCACGAATTAAAATAAATTTAAATGTTTCACCGGGATGTGGTTGAATTGTCGTAACTAAATCAGCCCAGTCTTTAACGGGGCTTCCATTAATAGAAAAAAATCGATCGCCGGGTTTTACACCTGCTTTATCTGCGACACTTCCCTCTTTTACATTTTCAACCACAGCAGGTAAAGCTGGCCGATATGGTTCAAAACCTAAACTTTGTAAAGGATCTGGCGTGAGCGGATCTGTCTTCCAACGAGATACATCAATTTTATGTTCACTGACACGCCCCGTTGATGATCGAGTTTCAATCGTTAGCTCACCTTGACCCCCAATTCGACTTACGGCCGTTAGCATAATATCTGACCAATCGGTAACCGGTTTTCCATCAATTTGACTGATGATATCCCCTGACTGCATGTCTGCGTTTGCGGCGAGTGATTGCGGAGTTATCTTTCCAATGATCGGTTGCACGGTCTCCACACCGACACTAAACATTATCCAATAAATCAATACTGCAAGAATAAGATTAGTCACAGGCCCGGCTGCTACAACAGCACTTCGTACCCACAAGGGTTTTCGATTGAATGCATACGGTTTATCGTCTTCCGAAACTGGTGCATTACGCTCATCGACTAAATTGACATACCCACCGAGCGGAATCATCGCAATGACATATTCTACACCGCTTTTTTTAGAGGTACGTTTCCACAAAGCTTTACCAAAACCGATGGAATAACGCAGTACTTTAATCCCCAAGACTCTGGCAACCACCATATGCCCTGCCTCATGAATAGAAACGAGCACCAGAACCGTCACCAGAAAAGCAAAAATTTGTGTTAGTGTATCCATTATTTTTGACCCCTACAAAGAAAGAAAAGAGTTTACCACAATGATTGGCATTCAATCTATTGGTCGTCGACGATCATTTCCATAAGTGAAAACATCGTATATTCGTGCTATCGAGGAAAATCTTATATTAGTTGAATGTAATTGATTTTCCTTAGCCGGTGAATACTGCTATCCTAATACAATATCCGACATTCAAAAACACTGGAGTATATGATGACCGTTAGAACGAGATTTGCACCAAGTCCAACCGGATTTTTACACATCGGTGGGGCGCGAACTGCATTGTATTCTTGGCTCTATGCCAGACGCTACCATGGTAGCTTTATCTTACGTATTGAAGATACAGATCTAGAACGTTCTACACCAGAAGCCGTGGAAGCTATTTTAGAAGGAATGTCTTGGCTAGGAATAGACTATGACGAAGGTCCATTCTATCAAACGAAGCGTTTAGATCGATATCGAGAGATCATTGATCAATTACTTCAACAAGGCGATGCCTACCGTTGTTACTGCGCAAAAGATCGCTTAGAAAAATTACGCACTGAACAAACAGAGAAAAATATCAAACCTCGCTATGATGGACGGTGTCGCGAAGGCGGCCACCAAAAAGATGCGCAAGCACCTTTTGTAATTCGTTTTAGAAATCCACATGAAGGATTAGTTGAGTTTGATGATTTAGTTCGTGGAAAAATCAGCACTCAAAATTCTGAGCTTGATGATCTTGTCATCATGCGAAGTGATGGAATGCCAACGTATAATCTATCTGTGGTTGTTGATGATTGGGATATGCAAATTACTCACGTAATTCGCGGTGATGATCATATCAACAATACCCCACGACAAATTAATATTCTGAATGCACTGGATGCACCCATTCCTAAATATGCACACATCCCTATGATTTTAGGCGAAGATGGAAAACGGTTATCGAAACGATTAGGCGCTGCAAGCGTTTTAAATTACCGTGAAGAAGGTTACTTACCTGAAGCGCTGTTAAATTATTTTGTACGTCTTGGCTGGTCAAACGGTGATCAAGAAATCTTTTCAAATAAAGAAATGACCGATAGTTTCGACATGGCTCATGTCAGCAAATCACCTGCAGCAATTAATCCACAAAAATTGCAATGGTTAAATCAACATTATTTAAAAACTCTGAATCCTGAAAAAATTGTTGATTCACTCGCTCATCAATTTGAGCTGATTGGAATAAAAAATATTGATAAATCATTACTGGCTGAATTAATTACTGCTCAATCAGAACGCTGCAAAACATTGAAAGAAATGGCTGAAAAAAGTCGTTTTATTTTTCAAGATTTTGAAGAATACGATGCAGATGCCGCAGCAAAAAATTTCACTCCTGAATCAAAACCAATTTTAGCAGCTCTATACAACAGCTTTAGTAATTTACAAGATTGGGCTAAAGAACCACTACATCAAATTGTTCTTGACTGCGCTGAGCAGCATGATGCGAAGCTAGGAAAAGTTGCTCAACCATTGCGCGTTGCTATTAGTGGGGGAAGTATATCTCCACCCATTGATTTGACACTGCATATGTTGGGTAAAGAAAAAGTGTTGGATAGAATTCAACGCGCTATAACTTGGCTATCGCTACAATAGATTGGGTCAGATAGCCATTCAAATTTAGTCACTTCCGCTACTAAATACCCCTCCCCTTGTCTGGATAGCTATCTGACAATAATAAATATTACCTTGTTTTCCTAAAATTCCACTCCGTCATTTACGATCGCAAACGAGCATGGATATTTATGATGAAAATTCTAAGATTGCTAAACGAATATTTATATGATATTAGTTACGATTCTCTAGTTTATAGTCTGCAATAATAAGGATTGCGATGAGCGTAGAGTTGTCTGATTATTTAAAAATTGTAAACTGGTCGGATGTTAATACTGAAATTAAGCATGCGCTGCCTCATCTTCATGAGATTATCACCAAACTATCCCCCGAAAAAGAACTTAGGTTAGTACGAGCCAGATATCCGTTCGGCACCAAAATATTTCACAAAGGGACTTTATACTTACCTAACGGTTCTAATTCGAGCGTACCCTTCGAGCACCGCACTCTACCTACTGAAATTACAGAGTTACTGAATTATTCTTGCCTCCCACTTGGGATAAATATTGATAAATGTATTGAAGGATATAAAGATCTTGGCACCGCCATTCATCCCTTCGTCGTTCTTGAACCTGAATTAAGCATTGGAACGTGGGAATACCTAGCAGGACAACATATCGCTAACAAATCAGATGCCACCACCTCCAACATTTCATTGTCTGCTGGGGCAAGATCTATTTTCATGCTACCTAAGATTACTGACACCACATCTCATAAAAGATTGAAAAAATCCTTTGCCATCAAATCATACACTCCAAAATCTTACATGGACCACTCTGAAATATTCAGTGAACTTATTAATGGAACCCATTCAAAAAATAAATGGTTTTGTGATGTTATTTATTTTACACAAGATTGGTACAATCATCTTTTTAGTGATACTCGATGGTCAACATTTAATTCATATATTATTCAACGCAGTTGGATTCAATCAAAAGCGGGTCGGATCACGCCATTAATGGATAGTATTTGGTTTGAATTTTTTCAAAGCGTTATCAATTCTGGTAAAAAAATTAATATTTATCTACTTGATACTGTGCAACAAATTTTTTATATTGCCATCGGTGTACTTCCTGCAATGAAACCTAATTCTTCTGACGATCGTTTTGCACCTGTAGAAAATATTCAAAAAATTTATATCGAAGATTATAAATTAAAAAAATATTATCCTACAGTAATGACGCCAACTATATTCGACATCAAATCACAAAACCCATCTCCCGTTTATTATTCATTACAATGCCCTACCGTCATAAGTGGAGCCTTCTATAATCCATACAGTGTTATGGACGATTTGGTGGAACTGAAAGAATTAATTCGAATTTTTTGTAAAGTGTTAGAAAAAGTTGATCTCGTTATTGACGGCATTCCTGTCTCTGAGCTGTCCAAATTAATCAAAGCCGAATTTTTCCATACGGAAACCTATAGTGCACAGGGAATTCTGCCCAGCACTGCGATGGCAGAAGGTGATCCTGCGCTCATTCAATTTAATGGACAGACAATTCCTGACAGACAATTTTCAGATAAAAATCATTTTGTGAAAGGCTGCGTGAGAATCAGCTTAAACAAGTAGGCAAATAGCTACCCTTTTTCTTAACCATTCTGAAATGGCTAAAACGTTCAGATTTTGTCCAGGTTGGGTGGAAAAATTGATTTTAAAACCGGAGTTTACTCTTGATAAATGAGGATTTTAAAATCAATTTTTCCACCCAAGATGGGCTAAATATGGACGTTTACATCCTCTGGCGAATAACTACCCTTTTTCTTCATCCTGAACAAACCTATGCAGCATGCGAGGATGATAATCATAACGTCTTAAATGGTCCGGATGTAATTCATGGCTACGATAATTATAATAATTTCTTCCCCAAGCGTCTCCTCGCTCAGAATTGACGTCCACCAATCTTGCAGTCGGAGGACCGCATGGAGTCACTTCATAACTCTCACAGCAACCCACTATACTGCCCAACAGCATAAGAATTGGTAACCATCTGAATTGATACATAATACACTCCTTGTTTAATGCTAGATTCTGCATAAGGCACAGTATAGCAGAGAGATAATGATAAGAGAATCCGGCCTAGCCTCTCGTTTGGATTGACCCACACCGCTAATGCCTATTAGAATGTTCATCCGATTACTTCATAGTTCGGGGCTATAGCTCAGCTGGGAGAGCGCTTGCATGGCATGCAAGAGGTCGGCGGTTCGATCCCGCCTAGCTCCACCAATACCTCAGCATCTCCTGGTTAAGCATTTTGGTTACTCAATAACCAGTATTCACTGGCGCTTGATTCAAATTTCGTCTAATGCGAGGGATATCCTTGCTATTGATAATTTGTTTTGCTACGATTTCCAGCTCACAGACGTCCCCATCGTCTAGAGGCCTAGGACACCGCCCTTTCACGGCGATAACAGGGGTTCGAATCCCCTTGGGGACGCCATCAACGTCGACTCACTTCTAATATATTCGGTAGCTGCCCAAGTCGAGCAATAACTTTAGACAGCGTTATAGTTGAGGATAACTCAATCGTTAACTGAATTATCATTGTATGATCTTTTTTATCAATCTGACTTGTTAATGAGTGCAAAGCTATTTTTTCATTGGCTAAATACGACGAGATATTTCCCAAGACATCAGAATTATTATTTGCCAATATGCTCAGATCAATTGAATATTGAACTTCAGCAGTATCACCCCAATTCACTTCAATTAAACGATCAGGATTCAAGTCATTTTTATCACTCACATTTTGACAATCTTGTCGATGAATTGAAACACCATGACCTAGTGTGACATATCCAATAATTAAATCACCTGGAACAGGTTTACAACAGCGTGCATAATGCGTTAATAAATTACTCACACCAGAAATTTCAATTGCTGAATTCGTGAGGGCTTTCTTTATAGGCCGTTTTTTTTCTATGACAGCTGGCGCAATTGTGTGCAATTGTTCACCATGACGTTCAGCAAGAATTGCACTAATAACTGCACCGATACTTAAATCACCATGGCCCAATGCCGAAAACAAATCATCTTTATTATGAAAATTAAATTTCTCAAGAACTGTTTGAGTCAAATGTAATTTTTCTTTTCCTCGCCGGGCTTCTTTATCAAACAAATCAGCGCCCGCAACTTTATTCTTGTCATAATCTTGAATTCTAAACCAGTGATGCACTTTTGCTTTTGCTCGAGGTGTCATCAAATAACCTCGTTGCGCACTTAACCAATCACGACTCGGATGAGGCTCTTTTCCGGTTAAAACTTCAACTTTATCACCCATCTCCAGCTGATAATTTAATGACACCATCACATCGTTCACTTTAGCTCCGCGACATCGATGCCCAATATCAGTATGAATATTGTACGCAAAATCGAGCGGCGTAGAACCTCGAGGAAAATCTAACACATCGCCATTGGGAGTAAAAACATAAACTCGATCATCAAAAATATGAGAGTAGGCTTCTTTTTCCTGTTCTCCACTTCTTACAATTTCTTTTTGCCAATCAATCAAATTACGAAGCCATGCTATTTTCGCATCATAGCCTGCTTTAGAATTTTTTCCACCTTCTTTATACACCCAATGAGCCGCAACACCTAGTTCAGATTCCTCATGCATGGCATAAGTTCGAATTTGAATTTCAACATTTCGCGCGCCAGGACCTATAATTGCAGTATGAATTGATCGATATCCATTTGGTTTTGGCTTTACAATATAATCATCAAATTCTTTTTTAATATGATGCCATTTCGCATGAACAGTACTTAATATTTTATAACAATCTTCTACTGTTGGCACCAATAATCTCAGTGCTGTGACATCGTAAATTTCATCGAAAGGTACTTTTTTACGTTCCATTTTTTTTGCAATACTATAAATATGTTTAGAACGACCTGTAATTTCGTAGTGTGATATCCCCTCTGATTTTAGGGCTGTTTCTATTTCAGAGCGAACTTCCTGAACAAAATTTTCACGCTCTTCCTGCCTCATTTCTAAAGACTCAGCAATTTCTTTGTAGCGTTCTGGCTCCAAATATCGAAATGCGTAATCTTCCAATTGCCATTTGATTTGCCCCACACCTAATCGATTTGCCAATGGGGCGTAGATATCCATTGTTTCTTGTGCAACACGTTTACGTTCGCGATCACCTAATATAGCGACATGACGAAGAACAGCGAGACGTTCCACCAGTTTTATCAATACAACACGAACATCATCAACCATGGCAAGGAGCATTTTTCGTAAATTATCGATACTGCTCGTGAACAAAGCACTTTGAGTAAGACGGCCATGCGAAATATGAATCGCATCCATCTGCTCGGTACCTTTAATTAATTTGCGTATCCCAATACCAAATTGCTCTTCTACGTCATCCAAACTGACATGAGCGTAATGCACAACAGGGAATAGTAAACCTGCAATAATCGTTTCATCATCGAGTCCTAATTCTGCGAGATTTTCTGCCATGACTAATCCATGAAGAAAAGAAGACTCGCCATGAGGGGTGGCTTGGGAAATTCCAGTGACTTGAGCTAAGCTAGCTGCCTGGCGAATAGGATTGCTATCCAGTCCTTTGCGCAAAATAACGAGATGATCAAGCCAATCAGCAAGATTAATGTTGCTATATTGTTGGCTTTTAAATGAATCACGGCTTTCCATAATTTATCTCTTAATGAACAACGCCATCGCTTCAACATGGCTGGTCTGCGGGAACATATCCATTACTCCCGCGCTGTGGCAAGTATATCCTAATTCATCCAATTTGGCCGCATCTCGAGCTAAGGTTGCTGGGTTACAGGAGACATACACAATGCGACTCGGTTGCCACTGTACAATCCCTGGTATGATATCGACCGCACCCGTGCGAGGGGGATCCAACAAAACCTTATCATAATGCTGATAATACCAAGACAAATGCGAACTATTTCGACTTAAATCAGCAACGAAAAACTCAGCGTTCGAAATTTTATTTAATCGTGCGTTTTCACGAGCACGTGATACTGATGTTTCAGAACCTTCAACTCCTACTACGGATTTACAAAACCGGGCGATCGGAAGCGTAAAATTTCCGATTCCACAAAATAAATCGAGAGCAATATCAGAATATTTTAATTCTAATAAATCCAATGCTTGCTTCACAATTTGTTGATTCATCACAACATTGATTTGAGTAAAATCGATAGGGTGAAATTGCATTTCTAAATTATAATTCGACAAATGATAAGTTAAACGCTCTGCCCCATCGAATGGCCAAAGACGATTAATCGTTGAAATCCCCTTAGACTGAAGATAAATATGCCACTTCTTGGATCTTCCGAATTCAACTAATTTATTTTTATCATCGTCAGTCAGCGGAACCATATGTCGAAAAATTAATGCGACTGTCTCTTCTGATACAGCAACTTCAACTTGTGGAATTTGATCATAACAATTTAAGCTCTGAATTAAATTCTTTAACACTTCCAGCTGTTGCCCTACAGCAGGATGAAGCACCTCACATTGTGTAATCTCAGCTAAAAAACGCGGATCACGCTCACGAAAACCAACGAGCATCTTCTCTTTTTTAATCACATACTTAACACCTAAACGCGCTTTACTTCGATACCCCCATACAGGGCCGACAAGAGGTGGCAAAGTCACTGAAGGCGTTACCTTCCCGATACGAGCTAACAAGTCGAGGAGCGCTTGTTGTTTATGCTGAATTTGAGCTTCTGGCGCCATATGCTGGAGGGAACAACCACCACATACCCCATAGTGTTTGCACAATGGAGTGACCCGATCTGCTGAAGGCTTTACTACCTGAACGACCTCAGCTTCATCATATTGGCTGTGGCGTTTTGTGATGCGGAATTCCACCTCTTCTCCCACCAAAGCCCCATCAATAAAAATCGCTTTTCCATCGATATGGGCAATGCCTCGTCCTTCATGACTGAGAGTAGATATGGTTGTTCTATGGAGAGAGTCTGTCTTCATTCTGCCACCCAATATGCTGACGTGATAGATAGAGTGACAGTTTAACATACTAGCGTTATCTTTCCATAATTAATCTAAAATTCTCACCATCTCCACTATAGCCGGCATTTCTTTTTCTAGAGATCTCATTGGTGAGGATACCTCTAATGAATCACTCTTGTTTCCACAGTTGAAAAACAATTGAAATCCCCATGAAGACACTGAACCACGAGCGGATGACATTTGTGGTATTTTTTCAGAGTCAATAACTAGCGCATCAGACATAATGATTTTTTCAGGTGCCGGCTCTTTATTAGTGTCAGACTGACTTTTCACTAAAGAATATTTTTGAGATAATTTTATATCCGTCAATCTATCACGCATATCAATTTGAGCCAACATGGAATCATATTTCTTCACTCTAGTATCACGACGTTCGTTAATTACAGTGCTTACGTAATAAGTACCACATAATAATGCTGCCATACCTACGCCTACAAATAAAAATGCTGGGCCCAGCACAAAAGCCATCGCAACACCAAGACCTACCACAATTGGAGCCGTGATACTAAATCCATAGCCAACTACCGCTCTGAATGATTCTTTGAATGCTACAGGTTTTATCTTAAAATCGCTGTGATAGTTCACAGTGTCTTTTGAGTCTTCACCACTCACGTGATTTCTTAAATTTTTGATCAATTCTAGTGTAGACGTTCTTTGGCTTTCAACTTCACTCTGAATATTACCATCGATTAACTTACTAGCTAAAAACCCGTAGAAGGCATCCGCATTTTGCGCATCTGAAAGTTTTGCTCCAATCATTTTTTCAATCAAATGAAAGTCTTTCTTTTTACGATTACTATCTGTATTAGTTAGCAATGCAGTAATATACTCTTTCAATAACTCCCTTTCAGATAATTGAACAACATCTCGCAACCTTTGACTCGACGTCGCCTGCAATTTTTGAATAGCCAAATTATTATTAATTTGTTGAATCTTTTCCCTTTCAAAATGATAATCATGATAGGCGTTAACGATAAATTTTGTTAGAGAAAATAGTGAGAAAACACCCGCAACTATCGCTGGAAAAAGTATTGCGGAAACTCCAACTAAGCCTGCACCACCAATTAGTCCTGTTACTACAGTAACCCCCATAAGAACTGCCCACCATCCAGATACAGTAGCGTTTGATAGAATGAATGGTATATTGAATAAAATTCTCCATGATAGAGAGCCCACCTGATTTTCTGAAATAGGTCTCATGGAATCTTTTACATCGTCAAGCGAAACAGGCTTCATTGATTCTTGCACATCAGAAGAACTCATATTTTTCATTGAGGAAAAACTATTAATAGCCTGATTTTGTTTATAACGCACTTTCTCTTGTTTTAATTTCTCAGAAATTTTTTGGTGACGTCTTTTTTTCATTTCTTGAGTCAGTGTTAAACAACCATAACCAATACCTAGGCCCAACGCCACTAGAAAAACAATTGGGAGTGTCGCACTAAATCCTAAAGCTGCAACAAACGGAATCGCTGCAATAAATCCACTCATCACAACAACAATACTCATCCCTGTCGCATTAGCCATAATAAAATTACCGATTAATCTCAATACTCTACCTACAAATCGTGTATCTTTATCAGCAATAGGTGTGGCTTTTACTTTAGTTTTCAGACCCGCTTCGATTCTTTTTCTTAACTCTTCTCTATTTCCTATGGTAGGATCTTGAATGAATTTCTCCCAGGCCTGTAAATCTTCTTGAGTCGCTTTATTTCCAACAGCACTTCTGAATACATAGTACAACTCCTGCAATTCAAGCTCAGAAAGATTTTTGTTTGAAAGATTCTGCAATGCAGTATTAAATAGACTCGCATTGAAGTCAGCCCATTTGTCTTTAATTTTTTTTCGAGAATTATTATTGTTATTTTTCACAGGCAATTCATTCAAAGCAGATAGCATGGCGCGATGACGTTCAATGACCATTACGATTTTTTTTGTTTCTTTTTCTATTCGATCATCTTCAGCTAGCTTTTCACTTATAACACTGAATACTGAACCCAATAATCGCCAGCTTAAAATCGCTATAATAATTGCAGTCTGACCTTTCAAATGATCTGATGTCACCATTTCAGGAGTCGTTTCACATTTGACAATAAAACTTGCCAATGAACTGACTAAAGTAAAATTATCGTAGCCGTTAACGATTTCAAAACCCAGCGTTGAGAGTATATCTGTGACATCGTTTTGGGAATTGACTTGATCAAGGACGTTTCCGAATTGGACGTTAGCATCACCAGCATTAAACGCATCGGCCTTTTGCTGACCTACCTTTAATAACGCTATGCCTTCTTCACCACGTTTCATAAAGCACCTTTCGCTACTGATCCGTCAAACTCTCTAGTTTGAGCATCCAACCCAAACGCTACACAACCCCTATAGAACTAAGAGTAATGATAACAAACCAAGCTTAAGGTCACATTAACAAAGGATAATTTGAGGCTGTAAATTAATGAATACGTATAATTACATAGGTCGAGGAGGAAAGAATGGGGTAAGATCTAAGATCAATACTTTTGCTTATTCATTATGCCTTATATGAAACATCTATATTTATTGATCTTAGATATGACACAGTTCAGCAGGAAGTGGGCGTAACCCTCTAAAACAGTGGAAGGGAGACCAAGATGATCTTATGGATGATACCCGCTAAGATGGCTGTCGCTGGTATTGTAATGACCCAGGCAACCACGATTTGACGCGCCACCCCCCAGCGAACGGCTGACAGGCGCTGAAGAGCACCTACACCTATGATGGCGCCTGTGATGGTATGAGTCGTTGAAACGGGGATTCCAAGCCCAGTGGCTAGCATCAACGTCATGGATCCACTCAACTCAGCTGATGAGCCTCCAACAGGGTTAAGTTTAGTGATCTTCATGCCCATGGTTTTGACTATTCTAAATCCCCCAAATAGCGTCCCTAAAGCCATGGCTGAATAACAGCTAAAAACCACCCATAATGGAACATGAAAACTAGGTCCAATTAGATTACCTGTGAAAAGGAGCAGCGCAATGATACCCATCGATTTTTGAGCATCATTACCGCCATGCCCCACACTCAATAAGGCCGATGTGACAAGTTGGATTCGCCTAAAAATCGTATCAACCTTTTGTGGGGATTTGTGAAAAAACAAGCGGGTCGAGATAAACATAAAGATAGTCCCTAATATTAATCCTAAAATAGGGGACAAGAAAATTGAAACCACTGTCTTAATAATTCCGGACCAAACTAATTTACTAAAGCCCGCTTTTACGATGGCGGCACCAATCATAGCGCCAATTAATGCATGAGAAGAACTCGAGGGAATTCCGAAATACCAGGTTAGCAAATTCCAAATAATGGCAGCTATTAAAGCAGATAAAATAAATACAGTATTAACAACCTCCACCGAAACAATGCCTGTCCCAATGGTGGCAGCAACATGCAAACCAAAAATAAAAAAAGCTAAAAAATTAAACGCTGCCGACCAAATAACAGCTTGAAACGGCCTCAATACACGAGTAGACACAACCGTTGCAATAGCATTTGCCGCATCATGAAAACCATTCAAAAAGTCAAAAAATAACGTTATTGCAATAGTAATATAGATTAATATAAGCATTGAATTCATTTAGCTATATTCCAAAATAATACCTTCAGCAATGTAGGCAATCATTTGATAGCGATCAGTAATCGACTCCAAAAGCCCATATACCTCTTTCAGTTTTAAAATGGTTTTAAAATCGTCTTGTTTGTCATACAGTTCCGATATACCTGCAATGAGTAAATGATCAGCATTCGATTCGTGCTCTTTTATTTCTCGACATAGAGTCAAAATTTCAGAATGATGTTTTAAGTTCGACAGCATTCGCAGTACCTGTACTACTAGCTTTGCCGCATTTCGACAAACAAGCGCTAACTCTTTCATGATGTCAGGAAAAACATGCAAATGATAATGACTACATCGCTGAGCAGTTAAATTGATAGTATTCACGGCATCATAAATTTCGTTATTTAGGCTGTGGATATCATGTCGGTCAAATGGTGTAATAAAGGTCATGTGCGCTTGAGTAAATAGATTTCTCGCCTCAGATTTGGCCTGTTCTTTTGACTCAGTGATAGCCATAATCGCTTGATCTTCGAATTTGTCTTCATTCACAGCCTTGAGAAAGGTTTCAGACATTTCAAGCAGTAAATCTCCGAGAGTGTTAAACCCATCAAAGAATATCTTCTGCTGTGGCAATAACTTTTTAAGCATATCTATCAATTCTCCCTGACAGCAGTACAAGTAACTGCTTCCCATTAATCAACCCCAAAGCCTCACCCCTAGGTGATCGCGCATCGTTAAGCGCAAGCCGCTTACTCCTTGAATACAGACTCAAGATTTTAACAAAATTCCGCGAGATTTCTACACAATTGTATTGGTTCATACTGGTGCCTAACTTTATAAGCACCCTAATGTCTCAATCCCTACTAAGTTAAAAGCATTCCTGACGGCACCTGTATCATAAGCTAGATCAGACGCAGCTAGCAACGTATAACATGCAGCCTGTTGAAAATCAGTATACTCGTTCCAATAACCATCGCGATTGCACTTTAACATCAAGTTAAACGCTTTTTTGACATCCCAACCCGGTGAAGTGGCTAAAATATAAAAGAAGTGGTTAAAAACACCACTGCCATGATGAACGATAAACCCGTTTATGTCTTCCTCATCCTCGAAATTATTCTTCACAAAGTCTACAAGTTCTATGTAATTGATTGAGCAATTTGAAACGTTTAGATAACAATCCGCAGAAGATCTATCACGGGACGGTCTATCTAAATATCGCATGGCTACGTTAGGATCTGGATTTCTAATGATTGAACTCCCAATATTCCATATCATATCAGCAGTGTGATAATTGGCTGTATAAAGAACGGGAAATTTTTCACGTAAATAAGCATTTGAAACAACCGCTGCCATATCGGAAAATGCTTCATTCAAAGCACCTGACTCCTCATAATATTGAAGATTAGAATGAGTGGCAGTAAAACCATGACTCATCTCATGCCCTACAACATCTAGAGCAACAAAGGGATAAAAACTAATCTTTCCTCGCTCAGTTTTTGAATTAAGCACAGTTGATCCGTCACCGAAATTTATCGTTGCAGAAACAGGATCCCAAAATGCATTTTCCAATGGCTGATGTTTTTGTTTAGTAACATGAACTCTTAAGACAGTTTTAGGCAAATCAAGGACCTTAGTTTGATACCAATCTTGATACATCTTTTGCACAAGATGTCCAAAAAAATACGCATCATCTGCCGGAGAATAAGCCCCATAGAATTGATTCGTATCCCGAACTTCACTATTACATTTATATGAAAAAGGGCGAAGATAACCAATATAATTTGAACTACTCGGATTTGCGCTACTCATATCTACGACAATAAAATTGGAAATTTTATCATCCATAATACATTTAGACGATCGCCCACTAACATCTAATGGGGGTATGCCTGCAACGCCATAATGATATTCTGTTGTTTTTTCATTCCCGCCAGGACCTGTATCTGAAATATTTTTGACATCATTCCACACCCTAATAATTTTATTTCGTTTATTAGGATCTAAAAATGCGTGATAATATATCGGTACTTCATCATCCGCAGAAGCATAAAAACTGACCTCATATAATGGCGACAACTTCTCTTCTTGTTTTTTTATAATCAACTGAACCGATTCGTGATCGAACGACCACTGAATTTCTGAATGTTTTTGTAAAAAATACGCTTTAGTTTCAGACAATGCACGATCTAAACGTTCAGATGTTTTTAATCCTTCTAACTCATCTATACTAAAATTGATCTCATGAATTAATTGCCCGATTACTTTTTTTTCGGGCAACCCTCGTTGAGCAACATGACTATTTTCGTGGATTGTTATTTCACCATCAAGAACTCGAATTCCGTGATAATACTGATAATAAGTCGTGCTGTATTGCTGGGTGTCAGTCAAATACGTTTTTTCATGCTTGATGACCAGAGCATTCTCAGGAATTTTTTGATGTGAAACCGCTCTTTGAGAGAGTGATTGAGGAGATAATATTTGAAAGCCCTGCAGTGATTGATCCGCATTATGATTTAAATAACGATGTACATTATAGGCATTTGATAGTGATGTGTAAAAACAAACTGCAATTAACAATAATAATTTTTTCATAATGCACCTATTTAGAATAAATATCGACACTCTATTCAGCTTAAAAAATTTTAGGTTTTTGCTAATTAACCTTCTCATCAGCCTTAGGTATGCGTAGATCCAATGATAACAGTTTTGAGATCATAGTCTATACAGTAGTGCCCTAGGTAAACATTATGCCCTGTGCCAATGGCAACTCCTGCCCCCCATTAATTGTGTTGGTCTGGCGCCTCATATAGGCTTTCCAACTGTCGGAGCCGGCTTCTCGACCACCGCCGGTGTCTTTTTCTCCACCAAAAGCGCCGCCAATTTCTGCACCCGACGTTCCCACGTTGATATTCGCAATACCACAATCACTGCCAACAGCCGACAAAAATTGCTCCGCACGCATAATGGATTCTGTGAATAATGCTGAGGACAAGCCGTGACTAACTTCATTATGCCATCTAATCGCTTCGTTAAAATCCTGATACGTCATTAGATATAAAATTGGCGAAAATGTTTCTCGATGCACAACCGCCCAATCGTGATGTGCTTTGATGATAGTGGGTTCAACAAAAAATCCCGGTCGATTGATGACATTACCTCCGCACAAAATCTCTCCACCCAAGACCGCAACTTCTCGCAAAGTCGTACTATAACGATCACGCGCGGCTGCATCAATAACGGGTCCCAATAAAGTATTTTCTTGCAAAGGATCACCGATTTTAATTTGCGAATATGCTGACAATAATCCTTGAAGTAATTCATGATAACGACTCTGATGAACAAAAACGCGACGAGTCGTTGTGCATCGTTGACCTGCAGTACCCACTGCACCAAAAACAATAGACGGTATCGCTTTTTTCAAGTCAGCAGTTTCATCAACAATCACCGCATTATTCCCGCTTAATTCTAGCAGACTTCTTCCTAATCTTTCTGCAACCCATACGCTCACTTTACGCCCTACAGCACTCGAACCAGTAAATGAAATTAACGGCAAACGTCGATCACGAACCATTTGTTCGCTTAAATCTAAATTATCCGTGATGAATAAATTAAACACACCTTGAAACCCTTTTTTCTCCATCACATGGTTACACAAGTGTTGAACAGCAATTGCGCACAACGGCGTTTTAGGGGAGGGTTTCCAAACAACGGTATTTCCACACACTGCTGCTAAAAATGCGTTCCAAGCCCACACTGCGACTGGGAAATTAAATGCGGTGATTATGCCCACAGGACCCAAAGGATGCCATTGTTCCATCAAACGATGTTTTGGACGTTCGGAAGGAATTGTTTTTCCGTACAACATACGTGATTGCCCCACGGCGAAATCCGCCATATCAATCATTTCTTGGACTTCACCATCACCTTCAACTTTGATTTTTCCGGTCTCAAGAGAGACCAAGGTTCCTAGATAATCTTTATTTTCTCGTAATAAATCTGCTATAGCTCGTATTATTTCACCGCGTTCTGGAGCCGGAACACTTCGCCACTGCTCAAAAGCGGCCGTTGCACTTGACATTACATGCTCATAATCCTGAGCACTCGCAGAATTGACCGCAGCAATCACCTCTTCGTTAGCAGGATTGATTGACTCTAGCCTGTTACCTGCTTCCGTTTCTGACCACCACCGCGAGCCGGTCGATGTACCCGAATTGATGGGCTTAATACCCAATTCCTGCAAAACTGCCATATAAAACTCCTTTTTTATCCCAGCCAGTCCAATATCAAAGATTCGCCAGTTTAACACCGGCTCGTGGCTAAGGAAAATCATTTGAACTCAAGGTGTTAGAATATTTTCCTTTCACGCACCCCTACCAACGAGAACCCGTCTGCATTGCAAAACACCCCAAACATTGCTATTTTTATAACTGAGACAAACGACTTTAAGAAGTGAATATGAGCGCATTGAAACAACTGACCAAAGTAAGCAAGCTTGGGAAAACCGAGTTGCGAGAAATCCGCAAACTTGTTGATATCTGTAAGAAAGCCGACGGTTTTGAAACAAAATTTTACTACAACATACTTAAAGATCGTCGCATCCCAGAATTCGATGATTTCTTTTATTATCTAAACGGTAATCTAGTCGGATACCTCGCTATTTTTTGCTTTAAAGAAAACGAAGCCGAAGTCAGCGCTTGTGTTCATCCCAAAAATCGTCATCAAGGAATTTTTAAACGTTTATTTGAAGAAGCAGTCGATGAATTACGTCGACGTGGCATTCAAGATGCCTTGTTGTTGGTTCAACACGGATCTGAACCTGCAGAAACAATTTGTAAACATTACAATGCTACTTTTGCACATGCCGAACTTGAAATGACATCAGAACGTTTCGTAGAAATTCCTGATTTACCTCTAGTTGAACTTCGTGATGTCACTAAAGATGATGCCATGGAATTAGCACGCATCGACGCAGCCGGTTTTGACACTGACTTCAATAAAATGGTTTATCGCTTTTTAAGTGGTATGAAAGAAAAAGATCGCACGGTATGGATGGCAACTCACAACGGTGAAAATATCGGAAAAGTACACGTTCGTTTTGATGATGATGGAAGAGGCTATATTCACGACCTCTGTGTGCCACCAGAGCATCGCCGCAAAAAATATGCAACATCTATGGTTCAAGCGTGTTTAATTAAAATGAAAAAAATGGGCTTCAGAGGAATTTATCTTGATGTTGAAGGCTCCAATCCTAACGCAATTCAACTCTACTCAAAGTGTGGTTTTGAAATTTCTGCGACTCATGATTTTTGGCGTTACACAACGGCGTCGCGAGTGTAAGGTGTCAGATCTAAGATTAACACATCCCTCACTCCTCCGAGTATTGACCTTAGATCTAACACTATTGCTATGAAACAGCAAACATTCCACTTCACAATTCAAGACCCAACTCGCTTTAACATTCGAAAAAACCTATTATTAAAGAGCTTCACGGAAGTAAAAGAAGGAGAAAACGCCAATTTTTCTGATCTAAATATTGGCGCAAATGATATCGCATTACAGAAACTAGAATATAAAAACTTACTTGCCAATTTATTACACAAAGCAAATTGTTTTTTCGCGCCACCAACCTATGCCATCAACGATAGTAATTTTGCACAAGTGCTTACACTGTTACAGAAAAAATATGCTAACAGCGATTACACCTGGATTTACAAGCCCGCAACTCTCAACAACGGTCAAGGTATTAAATTATTCGCACACATAGATGATATTGTTCTGCATTACCAAACACAGCAACGCTTAGGTGGCGATTTTGTCATTCAGCAATATATTGACAACCCAAATTTACTCGATGGCCACAAATATACACTTCGACTCTACGTGATCCTAACAAACTATGCAGGCTACCAACTGTATGAGCACGGCTACTATAATATAGGCCGACAAAAATACCCTGGTAAAAAAAATTTCAGTGATTTAAGTGCGCATCTCACCAACGAACATCTGACAGAACCACTACCCAACGTCATCCAAATGCCCACCAGTATCGTCCCCGAATTTCATATGCTAATGCCACAAATTAAATCGATTGTAGACCAAACCATGCGAGCCTTTGCCCAATCAACCCCAGAATATTTCGCACCCGCCCAACATAAAGCCTTCGACATTCTCGGCTTTGATTTCCTTCTCGACAACACCCTGCAACTCTGGCTCTTAGAAATTAACCATGGCCCCTGGTTCCCAACCACAGAACCCCATAATTTGCAGCAGCATTTGTTCAATGCGTTCTGGCAATATCTAGTCGATGATTTTGCAATTCCAATTGCCACTAACCAGCACTAACCAGGCGTCGCGTCTTGAGTTATTATAGGTTTTGCAAATTCGCTATTAATTTTATTCTATCTTGCCAGTATATTCATTTAGCATTAATGTTTATACATTTTTTGCATCTTCTTCAGTAAGTAGTTATCAGATGTATCGCTACTCATTAAATATGATTGATGCTCTCAAATCACAAGAGTTGTTAGCTTTTTAGAAGAGAGAAAGTATTAGATCTAATATCAGTGCTTCGATATATTTAGCAGTTAACAGATCGAGTATTGATTATAGATCTGTCCTCTTCTTATAACATCTTTCCGTTTTTTATACGCTATAATGACATTGTTACTAATATCTTTTGAGTAACCGAAGCTCATATTTCTGTAGTAAACAAAGGAGGTCATTTCAATGGCTACTGCATTCCAGGTTACATGTATAAAAAGAGATAAACCTAGTTTACTAGGTATCCGTAAAGGACCCATATCACATATTGGTGGTGTTTCTAATGGCCTGATATGGAGACATACAACTCAGGAAGCAATAAATAACATCCTCCATGGATATTACTCATATTTTGTAGAGGTTAATTCTACTATTGCTAAAGTTGAAGTCGCTACAAATAATGGAATTATGTACTTAAAAACTAACAAAGATGGGCATTTAACAGATAATCTGTCGTCTTTACCGGAATGCCCATAAATGATGCTTGAAGAATAAAACATAGCGTCAACTCTTGAATTGTTATAGGTTTTGCAATTTCAGTATTAAATTTGTTATATCAAACCTGTGTTTTAATATATTATTAGCGGTTACAGATGATTACATCTTCTGCACTAACTAAGTAATCAGATGTGTAACTACTCAATATTATGATTGCTGAAGAAACAATATTAGACTAGCTTGACTGTGAAGATTCAATAGGCGACCCGCTTGTTTGATAAACTCATATAAAAATTCTAAATTTTAAATGGAACAATTCTGTTTCTGAATAATACAACTTGTGTTTTCAATAAAATATTGAAGTTTGCCTAAATTATTAATATGTACTATATATGAATATGAAAGGATGAATTAATTTCTGGGTTATTTTTAAAGGGGTCAAAAAATGTTTAAATTTAGAATTGAAAAAAAGGAGAATTACGATTCAGGCTATGATATGATTTTTCCTGAGAAAATTGATAAAATAATAAATGAAAAATATTCTGAATCTGCAGACTATACTCGAATATTATCTGAAATATGTAGAAAGATGGCTTTTGCAGTGGGATCTGTCTATTGGTTTTTGTGGAGTTATTTTCAAATACAAATTTTTATTGTTATTTTCGGATTTTTTTCACTACTTCTTTTCTTTGCTTTAGATGCCGTTCAATATTACAATGGATACAAGAACTGTGAAAGACAAGCTAAGAGATTTGAAAAAAACAGAGATCGAAACCATAATACTGAGGAGGATTATGAGGATGATCTATATTTTCATGACCCCATTGATTTACCTTTTTGGCTTAAATTAATATCTCTCTCGCTTGCTTTTGTTTTGTTGATAATCGGTTTTTTTATAGCTATATATCAATGTTTATATGTTGGTATCTGTTACCCTAAATAGAGATTTTTTGAAAGTTCTCTATAATCTCTTCAGCATTTCTTGAAGAATGGGACCAGGTCTAACATTGAAAAATCAGTCTCGCAGTCTGCATAAGCCCACATGTTAAAAGGGCAGAACAGATGTCGCGTCTTGAGCTGTTACATTAATTGCTAATTTCGAATTAAGTATAATTTACTATTACTATATTTTTATATAATATTGGCGCGTAATGCTAGCTTGCAAAGTATGACTTGCATTTTACTGCAAAATTGCATATTATACTTAGCATTAATCAACAATTTTGCAAGGTATACTTTGAATGAAGCTTAATGAGATATTAATTGATCAAAATCCACACTGGTCAGGGCAGCCCCATATGAACCTCATGGAACGGCAGCTCTTTCCAAGTCTGCTGAAGTTTTTACCCATTCCAGAAATTATGGTACTGACAGGGGTTCGCCGCTGCGGCAAAACAACTCATTTTAAATTTCTGATCAATCATTTATTATCAGTGACCGAGCCAAAATCAATCCTGTATCTGAATTTTGATGATCCTAGTTTTCAAAATTATTTAACAAATTCTGCGAAAATCTATGAATTAATTGAGGTCGCAGAAACGTTGGTCGGTGAAAAAATCAAATATCTATTTTTAGATGAGATTCAAAATGTCGAAAAATGGGAACAATTTGCAAAAAGCACTAATGATAGTCAACGGTTTAAAAAAATATTTGTCACTGGGTCAAACTCATCATTACTAAATAGTGATTATGCGAGCTTGCTAACAGGTAGATATATTGAGCAGCGAGTTTACCCGATGAACTTTCAAGAAATTCTCTTGGCACGTGGTATAACTGATCGCATCAGCATGATCACAGAAAAAGGTAAGACACTGAATATCCTCGAGGAAATGCTGCATTTTGGTGGATTTCCACGAGTGGTATCCGAAAAAGATGCCACGATCAAACGTGAGTTACTAATTAACTATTACAACGGTATATTATATAAAGATTGCATCTTACCTTCAGAGCTGCGGGACACTAAAACTTTTCTACAATTGGCGCATTATCTCATCTCCAACATCGGTAGCCTTTTTTCATACAGAAATCTAGCAGATGCTTTGCAATCAAGCGATGTAACACTCAAAGAATTCATCCACGTCCTAACGAACAGCTTTACGTGGTTTGAGCTTACTAATTTTAATTGGTCTCTACAATCACAATCCAAAGCCAAGAAAAAAAGCTATATTATCGATAATGGATTATTTACTGCAGTCGCGTTTCAAATATTATCCAACGAAGGTAAGTTACTAGAAAATCTTGTTTTCAGCGAGCTCACCAAGAAATACGGCGATAATATATATTTCAATAACGACCAAAACGAGTGTGATTTTATTGTCAAAGACAAACTCGAAATCATCGCAGTTCAAGTTTGTTACGAAGTTACTACAAAAAATCGTCAACGAGAAACACAAGGTCTCACTACTGCGATGGATAAACTTTCCTCTCATTCCGGATATATCATAACATTTAACCAAGAGGAAATTTTAACAGATAAAACAAAAATCATTCCTTTCTGGAAATTCTTTGGCTGGTAGGGGCAGAATCAGACGCGACGCCGAAGCCTTACAGAATCACTCTTAGAGGATTGCCAGGTGAAGTTGCGAAATTCTGTTCGTATTCATAATCTTCTACTTTATCGAAGAAATGTTGTTTCTGTTGTTCATTGCTGCAATAAGCGGTGTTTCGTTATACGTATCCCGCACATGAATTTTAGCGTTAATTGAAGGATTTTTAAGACGCTCTATACTTGTTGTTTCATCTTCAAGGTGTTCTAAGGTCGGTGGTATATAACCAAATTCATTTTAATTATATTCCTGAGTTGAGTTGGATCTAGCGTTGGTATATCTAAAGTAGGTTTGATATTACTCTCATAGGTACTTTGGATCCGTTCGCTCAGCTCATCAATTTCCTTTTCTACATAATGATATAAGAGATGTTCAGGTGAATTCTCAGTACCTAATTCTTTCTCAATGTCAGCAATTTCGCTTTCCGGGAGAAGCCCTGTCTTGGAGTATATGATCTGCTTCATCAGCCCTATCACTGCGTCATCGATATCGTCGTCAATCGCCACAAAAGGTTCAACCTCTACGTCGTTTCGACAACAGTCTACTAGATAAGTCTTATCTACTTTGAATTCATGTTTTAACACGCGATCGGCTCCAGTCGTAGGGGATTAATACCATCATGGGATAATATCATAAAGGCCTTAACGTTTTATTAATTATTGAAGAAGGCAAAATTCAATATAACTATGAGCTCTTTTGAGTTCCCACTTCCCCAGTGGCCATAAACCCCGTAGAATAACCTTTTTATTAACTCAGTCTGTAGCAATATGAAGCCACAAACACTATTTATCTCTGACCTGCACTTGCAGGAGACAGAGCCGCACATTGTAACGCTGTTTGAGCAATTTCTAAACCAGTACGCACCTCAAGCGGAAACCCTGTATATATTGGGCGATTTGTTCGAAGTCTGGCCTGGCGACGATGAGAACACTCCGTTTGCTCAAAAGATCAAAACTCTGATTAAAACCTGCGTTTCAAATGGAACACCCGTCAAAATTTTACCGGGAAATCGAGATTTTCTATTAGGGCCACGTTTTGCACAAGAAACAGGCTGCACTGTTCTGAAAGATCCTACAGTCATTCAACTCTACAACGAAGCCATTTTGTTACTCCACGGAGATACTCTGTGCACGCAAGATCGACTTCATCAAATTTACAGAAGCATCGTACAAAATCCACTTTTTAATCGATTCGCAACAACCGTTTTGCCACTGTCTTTTAGAAAAAAAATGGGTGGACTACTTCGTAAATTCAGCAAAAAACACACGAAAAAATTAAATCCCACAGCAATGGATGTTATCAAAGAAAGTGTTTCTCTCGCATTTAAAAATCACAACACTAGAATCATGATTCACGGCCATACGCATCGTCAAAAAACGGATGTCACGAATGAAAATAATAAGATATTTACACGTTATGTTTTAAATGCCTGGCACGAAACTGGCAGCGCTTTGAGTATAGATGCAAATGGAAATAAAAATTTTCTAGAGGTTAAGTCATCACTGCAGAAACTAGCCTAAATAAAAAGCTCTCGACTTTTAATCACTTTACTTCCTAAACGAACTTGCATAGTCATTCGCATGATTTGCTTGGCAGTACGCAATATATCGAGGTTGTCATATTTATTTTCTGCAATGGCTAATAAATGAGCGCCACTAAAAACCGTTTGATGATTGAAGTTTTGCAAGTTTTCACAAAAACCGAGATCCGGCTGAAAAGCATACCATTGCGTAGCCACAATAGAATTTAAAGTATCGGCCGTTTGAGCCCAAGAAAACCCAAAACCCAATTCGACTAATAAATTTTTTTCAAACCGCCGCAATATGGGCTCAATTTCTTGATTTTTCTGGAGCGCAAGTAAACTTGCATGATAGTCATCAAAAATTTCAGGATGAGAATCATGTTGATGCAATAATCGAACAATTAATTCATTGATATACAATCCTGCAAGTAATGAATTTTTCTCGAGTAAAATAGGTGAGCCACTTGATTCCAATTGATTTAATGAAACTAATTCAGATTTTCCAGACCAGGAAATTAAAATGGGAACAAAAGACCGTAAATGTCCGCGATAACGAGATTGCTGACTTCGAGCACCTCGAGCAATTGCCCCTAAACGCCCAAAATCACGTGTTAATAAATCAACTAGTAAACTAGTCTCCCTAAATGGACGTGCATGTAGAACAAAGGCAGGTTGAAGTAAAACGCGTTCTGTCAAAATAAATTTCCAAAAAATTTTTGCTCTGTCGAACAATAATTCACAGTATATCAATACTTAAAAAGCAGCGCTTCCTGGCACTCGAGGAAATGGGATTAAATCTCGTACATTTTTGACACCCGTGATATATCCTAAGAAACGCTCAAAACCCAGACCGAAACCCGCATGTGGCACAGTACCATACGCTCGCAAATCGAGATACCAACGATACGTATCTTTATCAAGATGCATTTCTGTCATTCGTTTATCTAAAATATCAAAACGCTCTTCACGCTGACTGCCTCCAATTATTTCTCCAATTCCAGGCGCTAACACATCCATTGCAGCCACTGTTTTTCCATCTTCATTTAATCGCATGTAAAAACCTTTAATATCTTTAGGATAATTCATCAAGATAATCGGTTTACCAACATGCTCTTCTGCTAAATAACGTTCGTGTTCTGATTGAAGATCAATTCCCCAGGCTACATCGAATTCAAATTTTTGATTTACTTTTTCCAAAATTGAGATTGCTTCGGTATATTCCATTTTGACAAACTCATCTTGAGCTAATTTTTCGAGGCGTTGAATGCATTCTTTATCAACCCACTGCGCAAAAAATGCCATATCATCGGGTCTTTGTGACAAGACTGTTTGACAAACATGTTTTAACAATTTTTCTGCTAACAACGCAATATCAGACAATTCTGCAAAAGCCACTTCAGGTTCCACCATCCAAAACTCAGCTAAGTGACGACTGGTATTTGAATTTTCAGCACGAAATGTAGGCCCAAAGGTGTACACTTTTGACATCGCTAAGGCATACGCTTCGATATTTAATTGTCCGGACACCGTTAAAAAAGATTCGCGCCCAAAAAAATCTTGTTTGAAATCAACTTTACCTTTCTCATCACGCGGAGGATTTAAAGAATCCAGCGTGCTAACGCGAAATAATTCTCCTGCACCCTCGCAATCACTCGCCGTAATAATTGGCGTATTTACCCAATAAAAGCCTTCTTGATCGAAAAACTGGTGAATGGCCAATGCGACGCAATGACGGACGCGTGTTAATGCGCTAAAAGTATTTGTTCGCGGACGCAAATGCGCAACCGTTCGTAAAAATTCCATCGTATGGCGTTTGGGTTGAATCGGATAGGTTTCAGGATCATCGACCCAACCAATCACTTGCACATCTGTTGCTTGCACTTCGTAAGCTTGCTCTTGGCCAGGAGATTTCACCAAATTTCCTTCCACAGCCAATGCACATCCCGACGTCAACTTTAATATTTCAGAAGTATAATTTTTCAGTTCTTGCGGCACCACAATTTGGATAGGTGCAAAACAAGACCCATCATGTAATTGGATAAACGACACTCCCGCCTTCGAATCACGACGAGTGCGTACCCATCCCTTTACAACAATCACCGAGTCGGTAGGCACTGCCCCCGATAATAATTCAGCCACTGAATTGACCATTTTCGCCTCACAATCTTAACAATACCCCATCCTCTATATAATCCTAGATTCTGCAGCGGGCCTACAAGAAGCCCCTAATGCAGTGAATTTAGGATTAACCTTCAAGGAACTAGCATAGGGAGTTCAACCTCCCGCAGTCAAGGGGTCACCTGACTTGATATCATCTTCCGGTTAAAGATTTTGGGTGTTTAGGCCAATCAATGCTCTCTATCCATGAATGTTGTCGCCAAACAATCTACTACTAAGCAAAACCGCACCCAAAGCTGAAGATTAGGCAATATCCAGGTCTAGCTGCGTACCGTAGTGCACTTTGACTGAGAAACCCCAAAATTTTCACTCAAAAGATGTGGATTCTTAGAAATATAGAGCCTATACTAATGAAAAGGACCTATTTTCACCAACATTACGAAAGCGATGCGAAAAAAGTGGACAGAGTGTTTTATGGCTGCTAGACTAATATTTTTAATGTTAATTTTAGGAACTTTAATCGATGAACAAAATCTATGTAGGCAATTTGCCTTTCTCCGTTGATGAACAAGAGTTACATCAAATGTTCGAACAATTTGGAGAAATTGAGTCAGCAAATCTGATTATTGATCGCGCTTCTGGCCGATCTAAAGGATTCGGATTTGTATCATTCAAAGATAAAGACGCTATGTCAAAGGCTTTATCTATGAATGACACTGAAATCAATGGTCGTAAGCTACGTGTAAACGAAGCTCGTGAACGTACCGAAGGTGGTAGTGGCGGACGCGGCGATCGTCGCGGAAGCGGAAGCCACAGCGGTCGCGGTGGTGAGAGAGAACGATACTAAGATATTGTGGGCAAATCTAAACCATTTGCCCACTTTTCTTTCTGCAGATAATATCCCTTATTAATCATTTCTCTGAAAATGAACATATCCTTTTTTCTATCTCTGCAATAACTATTCAACTTAGCTATGACACAACCAGAGCCCCTACTTAAGCAAAGGTATTGTTGCTTATATACTACTGTTGAAATCTCTGACCTGATTATCTGGATTCAACCTAGATCCTAGGTAACACTACATCACCTAAGCTGTAATCCTAGGTTCTGCAGTTGGAATCTAGGATAATGGCTAAAACGTTCAGATTTTGTCCAGGTTGGGTGAAAAAATTGATTTTAAAACCGGTGTTTACTCTTGTTTAAAATCAATTTTTACGCCCAAGATGGGCTAAATATGGACGTTTCCTTCATGTGGTAAATAGCTACAGTTAACTTTCGTAACCCAAATCACGTAAGGCCCGCTCATCATCAGCCCAGTGATCACGAACTTTAACCCACATTTTTAAATTCACCTGCACTTCCATATTCTTTTCAATATCCATTCTCGCTTGCTGTCCTACTTTTTTTAATACTGCCCCGCCTTTTCCAATGACGATGGATTTTTGACTATCTTTTTCAACCCAAATAATTGCATGAATATGGGTAATATTGCCTTCTTCTTTAAAGCTTTCTATTTGCACTGCAATTGCATAAGGAATTTCTTGACCTAAAATACGAAATAATTTTTCACGAATAATTTCTGCGGCAATAAACTTCATTGTACGATCTGTAACTTGATCTTCAGCGAATAAATGCGGGCCTTCTGGCAATAACCGATTGACTTCTTTGATTAATACATCCACTTGTACATTTTTTCTAGCTGAAATCGGGATAATCGTTTTAAACGGATAATATTCTTGCATTTCTGATAGCCTGGGTAATAATCGTTCTTTATCAGCAAGCGTATCAACTTTATTTAATACTAAAATCACGGGGCAATTAATATTTTTTAATTTTTCTAAAACTAACTCGTCGTCTTCAGTCCATTTTAAACTATCAATCACAAAAAGAATAACATCAACTTCTTGCAGGACGCCACTCGCTGCTTTATTGAGCTGACGATTGAGTTCTTTTTTAGCTTTAGCGTGTAACCCAGGGGTATCGACATAAACCGCTTGAATAAGCCCTTCTGTACGAATCCCTAAAATACTATACCGCGTTGTTTGAGGCCGCCGTGAAGTGATTGAAATTTTTTGCCCCACAAGACAATTTAAAAGGGTGGATTTTCCTACATTGGGTCGACCTACGATCGCCACATAACCACAAAAGGTTTTTTCATTTAACATGGACATTTTTTTCAATCTCAATTAAAAAATTTTCAGCGGCTTGTTGCTCTGCAGCCCGTCGAGTGGTCGCCACACTTTTTGTATTAATATCCATACCCTCAACCTGGCATTGCACATGAAAAATTTGGGCGTGAGCCTCACCTTCCACAGCCAATATTGTATATTGCGGCAACGGTAATTGATGAGACTGCAAATATTCCTGCAGACGCGTTTTGGGATCTTTTAGTTGTTTCATTGCAAGCGGATCTTTCATGCGACTATCAAACCATGAGAGCACTCTTTCACGACACGTTGTAAAATCAGAATCAAGATAAATTGCTGCAATGATAGCTTCCAAAGAATCCGCCAAAATCGAATCCCTCTGAAAACCTCCGCTCTTTAATTCACCTATACCTAAAATTAAACAATCACCCATTTTAAATTCTCTAGAAATGGATGCTAGCGTTACTCCGTTCACTAAATTAGCTCGTAATCGAGATAATTCACCTTCTTTTAAATTTGGATAGTGTTGATATAACGCTTCCGCAATTATGAAATTTAACAGTGAATCGCCAAAGAACTCTAAACGTTCATTATTTTTTCCAGACACACTGCGATGTGTCAACGCGAGCTGAAGAAGCTCTTTGTCTTTAAACTGATATCCCAGCCGCTCTGTTAAATATTGCCTTGTATTTTCCATCAATGAATCTCAGTAAACAGGCGATTCCAACGAACATTTGTTTTATTTGAATCCCAACTGAGCCAAATGGCAAAAGCACGGCCAATTAGATATTCTTCTGGAACTGTTCCCCAATAACGACTGTCTGCACTATAATCTCGATTATCACCCATCATAAAATAATGACGAGGTGGAACAGTGACATCAAATTCTTGAAACCATCCGCGATCTTGGCTGATAAAAATATCATGTTGAACGCCATCTAAATTTTCGCGCTTACGAATTACAGGCTTAGGTAATTCACCAGGATCTTCATTCATGGCAGGGCCTAACACCTCTTGCTTCATTTCTTTACCGTTGATGGTTAAGGTTTTATTTTTATAAACAATGTGATCGCCTGGCAAACCAATTACTCGCTTAATAAATCGAACGGCAGTATCTTCAGGATAATAAAATAAAGCAATATCACCGCGTTTAGGCTCACCCACTTCATAGATTTTTTTTTGCAAAACAGGCAGACGCAAACCATAGGAATATTGTTTCACAACAATAAAATCTCCGGGCATCACAGTAGGTTCCAAAGATCCTGTGGGAACTCGATAAGGTTGAATGATGAAAGATCGAATGATCAAGACAATAAATAACGCAGGGAAAAAAGATCGGGCATAATCAAAATACCACGGCTGTTTTTTTCCCGCCAATTCACGCTTCTTTTCAAAAAAGAATTTATCGAGAAAAGTTAATATTCCCGTACCTATTACCAACAGAACTAAGTAGAAAGGGAAATCGTAATTAATTGGCATACTCAATAGATATCTCCTACGTTATTTCTCGACTTTTAAAATGGCTAAAAATGCTTCTTGCGGAATCTCAACTCTACCGATTTGTTTCATACGTTTTTTACCGGCTTTTTGTTTCTCTAACAATTTTCGTTTACGTGATACGTCACCGCCATAACATTTAGCGATCACATTTTTTCGTAATGCTTTAACAGTTTGTCGTGCAATGACATGGTTGCCTATAGCTGCTTGAATAGCCACATCAAACATTTGCCGTGGAATAATTTCACGTAATCGATCTGTTAACTCTCGACCTCGCACCATTGTTTTATCTTTGTGCACAATAGATGCCAACGCATCGACTTTCTCACTATTAATTAAAATATCCAGCTTGGATAAATCCGCTTCTTGGAAATGATCAAAACTATAATCTAACGATGCATAACCCCGGCTCACCGATTTTAAGCGATCAAAAAAATCAAGCACAATTTCATTCATTGGTAATTCGTACACTAATTGCACTTGATTTCCCAAATAATGTAGCTTTTTTTGAATGCCACGACGTTCAATGCATAATGTTATGACATTTCCAACATATTCTTGAGGAACTAAGATCGTTGCTACCGCAATAGGCTCTCGCATTTCTGCAATATAATTCGGTTCTGGTAAACGCGATGGGTTGTCTATTTTTAGTACTTCGCCTTTGGTGTTTACCACTTCATACACTACCGTCGGAGCACTGGTGATCAAATCTAAATTATATTCTCGTTCAAGTCTCTCTTGAACAATTTCCATGTGCAGCATTCCTAGAAATCCGCAGCGAAATCCAAATCCTAACGCGTCTGAATTTTCAGGTTCATAAAATAATGCTGCGTCATTTAATCGCAATTTACCCAATGCATCACGGAAAGATTCATAATCATCGGCATTAATAGGAAACAACCCCGCAAAAACTTGGGGTTTCATTTGTTGAAAACCTGGCAACGCCTCTTTTGCAGGATTATGAGAATGCGTTAATGTATCTCCTACAGGTGCACCGTAGATATCTTTGATGTTTGCAATCACATACCCTACTTCACCTGCTGATAAAATACCTAAAGAAGTACGTTTTGGTGTAAAAACTCCAATGTCATCTACAGAATGCGTTTTTCCCGTGGACATGACGAGCATCTTATCGCCTTTTTTTAGCACGCCTTCCATTACTCTCACCAGGGAAACAACACCCAAATACGCATCAAACCAGGAATCAATGATTAATGCTTGAAGTGGATTTGTGTCTAATCCTTGTGGTGGAGGAATGCGTTTGACAAGCGCTTCCATCAATTCATCAATACCAAGCCCCGTTTTTGCACTCACTAACACCGCATCTTGCGCCTCAATTCCGATGATTTCTTCGATTTCATGTTTCACTCGGTCAGGATCTGCTGAGGGTAAATCGACTTTATTGAGGACTGGTACGACATCGAGGCCCTGATCCATCGCGGTGTAGCAAACAGCTAAGGTCTGAGCTTCTACGCCTTGTGCGGCATCAACCACTAATAAGGCACCTTCACAGGCTGCCAAAGACCGTGAGACTTCATAAGAAAAATCCACGTGCCCTGGAGTATCAATAAAATTTAGCTGATATATCTGCTGATCGGCGGCCTTATAGTGCAAGGTGACACTATGAGCTTTAATGGTGATACCTCGCTCTCGCTCCAAATCCATAGAATCGAGCACTTGCTCGCTCATTTCACGTGAGGACAGACCCCCACACAGCTGGATAAATCGATCCGCCAGTGTAGACTTCCCATGATCAATATGGGCAATGATTGAAAAGTTTCTTATTCGTTTCATAGATCGTATGATACACAAAGGACGCACGTCTTGCACTATTTGAGCCCAGAAGTTGCAAATATTCTATTGTTTCTGTCAATTGACAAGCTCAATCCGGGTGTTATTCTCCAATAAACAGCGCACTCAGGGAGATATGCAACGTGTCCAATCAGGTACCTACAACGATTCAAGATAACCCGTCCAATCAATCACGATCTTCTGCTCAAAAAACAATAGAAGAATTACTCGACATTGCGGGTGTCAAAATTAATGGAAACAATCCCTGGGACATTCAAGTTCATAATGACAATTTCTATAAACGTGTTTTATCTAATAAAGAATTAGGTCTAGGTGAATCTTACATGGACAAGTGGTGGGACTGTGCACAGCTAGATACACTATTTGATAAATTAGTTAGTGCAAACATCGAATCAAAAATGCGATTATCTTTGCATCTAAAATTTAATCTACTCATTGCCAGACTTTTCAATCAGCAGACAAAAATGCTCTCTAAAAAAGTTGCGCTTCAACATTACGATTTAAGTAACGAGTTATACAGTAAAATGCTCGACAAACGCATGATTTACAGTTGTGCGTACTGGAAAAATGCTGAAACCTTGGACGAAGCTCAAGAAGCGAAATTGGATTTAATTTGTCAGAAGTTACAACTTGAGCCTGGAATGACCTTACTCGATGTTGGATGTGGCTGGGGTGGATTGGCACGATATGCTGCCGAACAATATGGTGTGCGAGTCACGGGAATTACTCTCTCTCAACAACAATGTGATTACGCAAAAGAATACTGCAAAGATTTTGATATCCAGATTCGCTTACTAGATTATCGAGATATAAACCAGAAATACGACAGAATTGTTTCAGTCGGAATGTTTGAACACGTTGGGCATAAAAATTATCACCACTTTATGAAAATTATCTATGATGCCTTAGACGATCATTCATTATTTTTATTACATACTATCGGTAATAATGAAACAATGTACGCAACTAACGAATGGGTTCAGAAACATATTTTTCCGAATAGCATGCTTCCGTCCATTGCGCAAATTGGAAATTCCTCAGAAAAATTATTTATCATGGAAGATTGGCAAAGTTTTGGCGCCTACTATGACAGGACTTTACTCAGCTGGCACCAAAACTTTAAAGATCACTGGGATGAATTAAAATCTGAATTTGACGAACGTTTTTATCGCATGTGGGAATATTATTTATTGTCATCGGCAGGGTGCTTCCGCTGTCGATCCATTCAATTGTGGCAAATCGTTTTCTCGCGCAAAGGAATTGATGGTGTATATCTCTCGCCACGCTAAGAGGAACGAGTCAGATCAACTAACTCTGCATCAAGCAAAAATCTGCCCCTTTCCCTTCATATTGATCAATAATTACTTTTAATTCACGAGCTGCTATTTGTGGACATGGTTGATGTAAAATTGCACTAATCACACAAATGCCACTCACACCACAGTCTAATACTTGATGAACATTATTTTTGTTAATGCCACCAATCGCTACAATAGGAACATTGGTTTGAGAGCAAAATCTTTTCGCTTTTTCTAACCCCCAAGGATTAGTGAGATCCGGTCGTGATTTTGAAGCTAAAATGGGACTGATAGCAATATAATTCACTGATTGATTTAAGGCACTGTACGCTTGCTCTTCAGTTTCTACAGAAAGCCCAATGATGGCACCATCTCCCAGTATTCGTCTTGCATCCGATACAGTGCAATCTTTTTGTCCCAAATGAATCCAAGGAGTACCTATGGCTTTCGCAACCTCAGGACTATCATTAATGATCAGAGGAATATCGTATTCATCGAGCACTGGTTTTATGGATGCTGCAATTTCACAATAACGAGAAAAATCAGGATCTTTTTCTCGAAGTTGCACGGCAGTAACTCCACCTTTAACTGCTAAAATAATGGCTTTTTTAAATTCATCCAATGTCGAATATTTTTCTCGATCTGTCACCAAATAAAGACTTAATTTCTTAGCCTCAATTGTGCTCGTCAAATTGTAAGTATTGCGAAATAGTTTCATGATTTAATCTCGATAGAGTATCTAAAAATTGAAGTTGAAATGAACCTGTGCCTTGTGATTTTTCGGCAGCAATTTGTCCTGCAATTCCGTTTATTGCCATCGCCGCGGCGGTACAGATTAATTTATTTTCACCGGATGTTAATAGCGCTCCAGTAAGTGCAGACGCTGTGCATCCCATGCCTGTTACTTGAGTCATCATTTTATGCCCGTTGTTGATGCTCAATATGAAATTGCCGTCAGTAATATAATCTGTTTCACCACTGATACAAATAATTATTCCATACGTTTTTGCAGCTGTTTTTGCGAGTTCCAACAGTTCTCTTGGATCAGATGTATTATCAACGCCTCGGGTTTGATGACCATCAGAAAAAAGCGATCCAATTTCTGAAGCGTTGGCTCTTATTACGGTCAGGTTAAAATTATCGATAATTGATTTTGCAGTATCAGTACGATAATGAGTTGCACCTGATCCTACCGGATCAAGTACAACTGGAATTTTTCGAAGATTGGCCGTTTTAATTGCAGCATGCATGCTCGGAATCCAACCTGCGCTCAATGTTCCAATATTAACCACCAGAGCATTTGCCAATGTCGACATCTCTTCAACTTCTTCGATCGCATGCGCCATAACAGGCGACGCACCGATCGCTAATAAAGCGTTGGCTGTTTGTTGCATCACCACATAATTGGTAATATTGTGGATTAAGGGTGTCGTTTCCCGAACTTTGGAAAATAAAGAATAAACAGTATCGTCATTAAAATTCATTACACTTCCCTCCGCAGGTGCGATCCTGATCAGGTTCAATGGGTATTTCTCAACCAGAATCCACTGGTACCCCTCGCTCGAGGTCTTCAAATCGAGCTAGTGCTTAAACCTAGATTCTGCAGTTGGAATCTAGGTTAAACTCATCCTAATAAAATATTGCTATGCTGTCAAACCGATAAATTTCATTATTAATCTGATATACTGATAATAGAGGAGGAACTGTTATGAAAATATATCTGGTAAGGCACGGAAAATATGTGACCGATGATTCAATCGCTGCGTACCCTCTCAGTGACGAAGGCCGAGGCGACATTTTGCGCTTAGCCGATCATTTATCAAAAATAAATTTAAAAATCCCTCATGTTTTTCACAGCACAAAAACGCGCGCTCTCGAAACTGCACAAATACTGGCGAAGGTAGTTAATGAAAGTCGTTGTGAATATATTGAAGGATTAGAACCGAACGATCATATTTTACCGATGTTAAAAAAAATCTGGAATTTTTCTGAAGATGTGATGATTGTTGGGCATCTTCCTTTTTTAAGCAAACTCACTAGCATGCTTTTAGCTCAGGATGAAAATGCTAATCTCATCGATTTTCATCCTGGAACGGCCGTTTGCTTAAATCACGACAATAATTATTGCAACATACTTTGGGTTCTTACGCCTGAGATGTATTAAGCCGCCGCTAACTAATCGAACTTCGTAACATCCAGGCTGTTTTTTCATGCTGAGTTAATCGCTCGATTAGAGTATCACCGCTAACCTCATCACCCAGTTTTTGAATCGCTGGAATAGCATCGCGAATTTCACGACAGAGTAGTTCGTGGTCAGCTAATAATTGTTTGAGCATATCATTAGCACTTGGAACTTTAGTAGATTCTTTAATATTACCGAACGATGTAAATTGCGCGAATGAACCTGGAGAAAAGTGCCCCAATGCTCGAATGCGTTCAGCCAAAACATCCACTGCCCCTTGTAATTCTTCGTACTGTGATTCAAACATTAAATGAAGAGAAGGAAATAAAGGTGAAGTAACATTCCAGTGAAAGTTTTGAGTCTTTACATACAACAAATATGTGTCAGACATTATTACAGATAACTGCTTTACGATTTGAGAACAATTTTTGTCAGAAATACCAATTTTGACGCTCATAATAAATCTCCTTTTAGATGTCACAAAAAATCCTGATTAGATCGACTAATATTGGGTTAGTATAGACTGTTTTCTGTGTGGTGTCTTGGTCGATACGTTTGAGGGGTCAGATCTTTGCTTGATGCATTCTAAACTAATAATACATCAAGCAAAGATCTGACCCCTCACATTACACATTATTGATAATAATTCTGGGGAGGAATTCCCGCTCCACCACCTTGATATTGCTCAGGGTATTGCGCGGGCGGTATTTGATACGCAGGTAGTGCCTGATATAGCGCTGGATTGTATGGCGGCGGAGGAAAATAACTATTTTGCGGACCACTATTCCCTTGCCCACCCGATATATGTGGAACAAACGCTGGAGTGTGACCGTGCGCTGATCGATATTGTTGATACTGAGAATAACCTTGATATGCCTGTTGATTTTGGCCGGTACTTTGCTGACTTGCAAAAAACTGCCCTTGCCGAGCATATTGCTGAGGACCGTAAGGAGACTCCCCTTGTGTTTGCGGATAAACTGGTTGATAAAGAGGCGGAGCACTAGCAGGAGGTCCAGCAGGAGGTTGCGGTGGAGAATTCCCAAAGAAAGTCTGTTGACCACTTCCAGCACCAGTGTTTTGGGGTGGTAACGAATGCGAGTGTTTAACTCCAGAAGAAGCCTGCTCATACAGAGGAGCTTGACCTTGAGGAACCATAGGTGCACTCGCAGAACTTGATGGTAATCTACCTTGCGGCGGCGCAGGAGGAGGAGAAAAATAATCACTGTCATCTATGTCATCATCAACACCATGCCAACTCATTATCCATCGCTCCAATAATCCGAACGAAACAACAATCAACGCAATACCTAAAATAGGAACAATACGTTTTAAAAAGAATTGCCCGAAATTTCCAAGATCCTTACTCTCCGTTTTAACAGCTATAAAAATTCTTAGTACTTCAAAAAATAGATTGATCACATCCAAAAATAAATTCATCGCAGCTTCAACGGGTGATCTAAATGCTCCGATTTTCAATAGATAAACATCATAAACTAAATACAGAGAAAAAACAGCAACACCCGCAGCTCCGTAAAGCAACATGACTAACGGAGTTGGAAAAATTAATGAGATTAGGCCTAAAATAATCAGGCCTGTTAATGCTGTTGATAAAAAAGAACCCAACAATGAAATTCTGCGTAAACTAAAACTTGCTTTAACCCAAGCATAATTGTGCAACATTAGAGTCATACCTACTGTCACCGCAGCTGCAGCACAAATGATAAACATGCCACTTTCTACCGTTGCTGCAATCAATGCTAATTGTGGCCCTAAAACGATTCCCAATGTTGTTGCAAAAAATAAGAAAGCGTAGAAAGCACCAGAATATTCTTCAAAGGCATAATGGAGTAAAATAAACGCGAACAAAGAAATGAACATTACAGCCATCGCAGCGGGAAGTACCAGAAAAGGGATTGGTGTAATAAACGCTAAGGATGCGCCTGCTCCACAAAGAAACAATGCATAGAAAAAGAATCGCCATGTCTGCGCGACAAATTGATTGCTGCCTGGCTTGGCTATAGGTACAGAACCTTCATGAAAGTCATTCTTTCTAGATTTTTGTCTTCTTTGAGGTCTCGCTTCAACATTACCCCAAAAGTTTTCTTCATATCGTAAATCTCGAGCCATATCTACTTCCTCTCATATTGAATTTATTTGAAAATTCTAACAAAAAATCTGGGAAAAAACAACAAAAATGCCCTTCCCTGCCCTATTTTCACTGCTTTTCTTCCTTTTCCAAAGGCACTATTCACAAAATCTATCTATCGAATTATACTTTTTGAGAGGAGAGCACGCCCTCCTCCCAAAACATCTCCAAGGCATCCGACATCAGTCTGGAAATTATCTATCCAGACTATTCTCGTCTTTAATATACCTGTCGCTACGTACATAACCGTTATACACAGTGAATATTAATGAAATCTTAACGCCTCGAGACAAGAATCTATCAATTTCCACGCAATCATCACTAACAACGCCGACCTAAACAGCATTAATTCACAAAAAATGTTACTCCTCAACTGCACTTCGTATAGTTTCACTTGACTTTTAATCTAACCCTAATATATGATTCATCAACGTAATAAATACATGCAAAGGTTGGGTTATGAGGCAAAAAGTTTTAGGTTTCTTTAAATTTCTACCCCCAAAGTCCACTCCCCCTTTAATCAGTGATATTGATCGCGAAGTGATAATAAGCAAAAGAAATCCTATTGGCACAACATTAGAAGTGGAACAAAAAAGAATCGAAGACGAAATAGCCCAAATTGGGCAGGATGCTATGGTACTACAGCTAGAGAAAGAAGCTGTAGCATTAACTGAAATCAATAAAAGATTGCTAGAAATCAATAAAAAATCAGAGGCTTTCCTCCCGAAACTCGAAAATCAACAGTCATCCATGAAAGAAGCCATCAAACAAACCTACATGGACATCCAAAAAGCAGGCCTCGACTTTAACAACAATAAAGCATTGTACGAAACTCAAGGAACTCTTAGACGACGCCAAATGGTTATTGAAAAAAATCCCAACCTCTTAAATTTAGACTATAATATCAAAATGACAGAGACAAAATATTAAGTATTTTCTGCAATCGTAAAGGCATCTATTGAGGAAAGCTATGAAGAGAGGTACACGCTTATTTTCAAGTTATATATCGCCATTTTCTCGACCAGCGATAGCAAGTCTCAAAAGTAAGCTGATTGACTCTTATAGTCATTCTTCTTTCTTACATTCATTAATGAATGATTTTTCTAGAAGTCCGTACAAAAACCCTCTCGCACTCATTAATCGTGATACTCCACCACAATATTCCGATTCAGAATTAGAAGTTCAGGAAGCCTGTAAAAATTCTTCTCGAATTGTAGTAGAAAAAAAACATATGGGGGTGCTGTATCAATATTTCACTGAAGCCAGAACCACAGATTCAATCATGGGTCGTTTTTATAATACAATGAATTTCGAAGATTTTTTACAACGACTTTTTCAAAAACGATTTTTGACTTGCTATTTAAATGGCAGATTATTAATTCCACGCGACAAATCAGATGTCTTAGGAAAAGCCCTCTTTAAAGATAAGGTTAGTAAATTATTGAGTGGGTCAAACCCTTTCTCTCATCATCGACAATTATTATTAAATATTGGTACTGAAGCAGATCGTGATGAAATATTTAAAGAATATTTGACACTTCACGAATTAATACTAACACCTATGCTTTTAGCGCAAACAATATCTATTATCATCGGTACTGGATCACGTTCAATTGATTGGCCCTATGTTAGGGAGGCCGAATTATCAGCAGATCTAGTCGTACTTACAAACACAGTCGCACCTGAATTTGGTAATGGCGCTACACTACATCCTGATTTTATTTTTTGTGTGCTTTTAGAGAATCACTCACCTCAATTTTCAACGCGCATCAATAATATTAAAGAGAACACTCCTCTCCTGAATGCAGCAAGACAATTGTATGGGGGAAAACTTGCTATTGATTATACTGGTGATGATGCAAGAAAAAATCTTAACGATGAGTTTCTTCCTCTAAACGTAATGGGAGTTGATGTCTGGTTGTATAAACCTGCTTACCTTGCTCGAATTAAATCTTTGTTAAAAACATTATTCTTAAGTAACGATGAAGCAATGCGCAGAGCTGATACCGGCACAGTTTTTACTCTAAAAGGTATGGGACTAGGTGAATTTGGATTTTCTGAACCGCATAATCAGGAACAGTTAGAGCAATTATTTGTTCAAGCTGTAAAAGAAGTATTAAATGAAAATGCAAAAAGATTTACGCATATTCGAACTGTAAGCTTAACTAATCTCCCAAGTGATTGGAAAGACTGGAGTACAAATCATTGGATGGACCCTCGGGAAGAGGCCAAAATTGATGGCGTACGTCTTGTTAGAAGCGTGACCACACCCACCTCTAAGACATTACCTAATGATCATAATGAAATTGGCGGAACCCATTTTTGCGGCGATTCAGGCTCTTTTATAGGGAATGAAGGACAAATCGGTTTAGGAAGAGAAAATAGCGATGACCCTGCCACCTTATACTCTATGTTAGACCCTACACAACTCGATCCTAGACATAATCCCCGGTTACAATCGGCGGACTCTATCGTCATTCTGGATAGTGAGGCCAATACACTCACGCCCTTTAGGCAAAGCGATTTTGGTAAACGCTTCGACGCCAATGCCCCAAATAGCCCTCTGACCCATCGATTTGATTAATTAAGGCCCGAATCACCTGTATCTGTAAAACTAATGTGTTTGCAGCCCCAAACCCGCTCTAAGCCACTTCAAGACTACTATAAAGCCACCATAGTACTTTCTCACTTCAAACTTATACAAATTTAATATTTTGTTAACAATTAGCCTGTACAATCTATATCACATTGTTAATTAATCCTTAGTTGAGGCAGGTATATGAAAAAAGGTATTGAAACTGTTAGACGAGTTTGTAAAAGTAAAATTAAGGCATTCTTTGAACCGGAAAAGCTCCACACAGCGGTTTATTCAGACCAAGCCGAGGTTATTTTCAGACGTGATGGGAGGCCAATAACCACTATTGCAAACGATGGCGGCTATATAGGGCGTGAGTTTTCAGATGAGGTCAAAACATTACGTAATTATGTTCTAGGCAACCGTCCACTTATTGGTTATGGTGGTTGCATATGTCCACATTTTGCGATCAACTGGGGCAAAGACAGAGAGCCGATGGATATGCATGTTCATATCACTGATCCCACCGCTAATAAAGTAATTGTTGTATCGAACGCGGCCTTAAGATATCAAATTGGTGAATTATCTCGCGAATTAGGCAGCAGTGGTAAATCATTGACAATTCATGATGTATTGGCAGAACAAGAGTATTTGACTGTGCATAATGTTGCAATGAATCAATTTATTGTATCTGTTGGCAAGGATCATATTAGTCAATTACAAGAAGGTCTCTTGGTGCCCAATCAATTAAACGTGAGTGATATAGACAAGTCAGCTCCTGAAGTTGTTTCATTGCCCGATTTACAAAATGGAACTTCATTACTTTTAGCATGCATACGTTCAGGATCTCTAGATAAAGCTGAAACGTTAGCTACAAAGATGAAAGTCGAACGCGTGTTAAAAGAAGGTGATAAAAACGGCTATGAAAAGAAAACTCAACAGGAATTATTTTGCTTCTGGAAATCTGCAAATCCGACAAACGATGCGAAAATGCCTGAAGAGAAACACTTCTCAATTAGCATGACGGAAAAGAAGCAATAGAGTGATGTGAAGTTTGTGGTCAAAACCTAAATTCAGGTTTTGACCACTTATCCATAGTTGAAATCCACCCATCACTACTGCTAGCGCCATTTCACAATACGGTGTCTCATTTATTTTTCTTAAGCGTACCTTTGCTCTTCTTAATAGAAGAGCTAGTTTCAGGTATGAAGGGTTCCAGAGCCCCCTTATCCCGCCCCTTCGCCATTAGAATGTCTCGGACAAAATCAGTAGGCAAATCAGGGTTTTCCAGAGCTGCTTTTCCTATAGTAGCCCAATACTCTATCTGCTGGGCTGTACTACGAAATTCAGCCTTTGCTACTTTAGAAGCTGCCTGATATAACTTGTCACTAACTCGTACGGCTATACTCATAAAATCCACCTTGCTACTTATGTCACAATTAACAACAATCGTAACATAAGTATAGCACAGACAGAAGATCTTATTGCTGTTGACATCAATAACTGATCGCTCTTTAATGACTGCATAATTTACGTGTTTAAGGAGCGAACAAAATGTTAAGTAGTTATCCGGCTATTCAACCTTATGAACAACATATGCTGTCTGTAGCAGAGCCTCATCAATTGTATGTGGAAGTGTGCGGAAATCCTAATGGCATGCCTGTATTGTTCGTTCATGGTGGACCGGGGGGTGGATGTTCAGAAGATCATCGTCGATTTTTTGATCCTAATAAATATCGCATTATTTTATTTGATCAACGCGGCAGCGGTCGATCAACTCCGCATGCTGATCTAACTGAAAATACAACGCAAGCATTAGTCAGTGATATGGAAATGATTAGGGATTTTTTAGGGGTGGATCAATGGGTATTGTTTGGTGGCTCTTGGGGTTCGACCTTGAGTTTAGTCTATGCTCAAACATACCCAGATCGTGTGGCCGGACTGATTTTGCGAGGCATTTTCCTTTCACGACAGCACGACATGTATTGGTTATTCAACGGTAAAGGTGCGAATTACGTATATCCCGATTATTGGGAAGATTTTACTTCTGCCGTGAATCTGAATGGCCATAGTAATTATATTGATGCGTATCATGCCGTATTGACCGGAGAAGACGAAGTGGCTCGGATGGCTGCAGCAAAAGCCTGGTCAGCTTGGGAAGGTCGGTGCTCATCTTTGCAGCTTACTCAAGATGCCATGCAATGGACTTCTGATCCTCACACTGCTCTGAGCCTGGCTCGTATAGAATGCCATTATATGGTGAACAACTGCTTCCTCGCCCCCAATCAAATTTTGGATAATATGGATAAAATAGAGAATATCCCGGGGATTATTGTTCACGGTCGTTACGATATGGTCTGCACCTTTGAAAATGCTTGGCGCCTACACAAAGCCTGGCCAGCCTCGACATTGCAGATTATTCCCGATGCCGGGCATTCCAGCAAAGAATCCGGAATTATCGATGCTTTAGTCAGAGCGACCCAGACCATGATTGAGCAAATTCGATGAAAAATTATGATATTCAAGCAATTTTGCATTGACTTTACCCTGAAGCCACTATAGAATCTCATGTAACTAATCAACATCCTGGAGCCAATATGAAACTCAAAACACCGGCATTAGTAGAAGAAGTCAAAACACCTTTGTTAGAACATATAGACTACTTACCCCCCTTAGCATGGCTCACACGAGTATTATTAGATCCTTCTATTACCTCTTCTTATAACGAACCCGAGTTTCAAGACAAAGACGGAAAGTTGGTTGATAGTACAGGTCAAGCGCACTTATCAGTTGCTTCTGAAGACAATGAACATGATTTTTTATTGGGCCAAACTGCAAACGAAACAGCTGAGACAGAAGCAGAACGCGAGCTTCGACCTCTTATACCACGCATTAAAGCGTATCTTACTTATGTAGCAAAAAAAGTGTTTGTTGAAACTTATGAGTTTGATGGGCTTCACCTTTCTGATGCTACGTATACCGGTGCAGATGGAACAGAAAGAGTCTATCCGGACGATGAATTAACGTCATCAATGATTGCCTGGACTATTTTTGGATTCCCTAATCGACCACAATGGTTAAAAGGTCATTTTCGCGAATTAGTGCATGATAGGTGGACAATACTAAAAAATATGTTTGGAAGCGATATTCACCCAGATCCAAAACAATATCGTCTCACCGGTAAAAAAATCGGTGTCGGTACTCGATTAGTGCTATTAATCGGCATTCTGGTTGAAGCACTCTTCATAAAGACTACAATTTTCCTGATAAAAGCGATTGAAATTATCCCTAAGATCGCTCTGAACATTTTTAAATTTGTTACCGAATATATTCCTTCGTTCTTGAAAAATGTAACTGGTACTTTAATTGGCCAAACAACAAAAAATATTGCTCTTACTACAGAACTTTATAATATGGGTAAATTATCAGTCGGCTATTTAATCGGTGGTTATTTAGTATTCGGAATCGCTACGCTGATGTTGGCTCCGATTCATTATGCATTTCGTTTTGCCACTATCGCGACAACTGCTTTCGCGTCGCCACTCAAAAGTGCAAAAGCAGCATGGGCGTTGGGCTCATCATTTGTGATCCATGAAAAACTCGGTAACTTCAATTATATCCCAGTAGTGCTGATGGGGAGTATTTTCTTAGCTGCAAGCATTGCACTGTCTTCAGCATTGTGGGCGATTGCATTACCGCTTGTGTTTACTGGGCTAACTTCCTTATTTCCAGCCTTAACTGGCGTGATCAACGGTCTATTAGCTTCTCCGTTTGTTGCCAGCAGCTGGGCGACCATTAATACAGCCATTGCCTCTGCATGGTCTTATGTAGGACTAACAGCAGCGTTTGCTTATGCTTCCAGCGCATTAGCAACCTACATGGGGATTCACATCGCTGCATCAACGCTCGCAGTCGGTGTTGCAACTGCTCTTGTTGCCACTCCAACCGTTATTTTCGCTGCACGCATTGTTGAAGCCTTTAGTAATGGTTGGGCTCGGTTAAACCAGATGTCATTCAGATCAGCATTTTTCCCTGTGTTTTTTGCACCGGAAAAAGATGGCAGTGTACATGGGCATAATCACCATCATGGTCACGGCGAGGAAGTAAATCTTCAAGAACATCCCTCTCGAGACACTTACAGAGTGGTTGGAAATAAGAACGATTCAGTTGAAGAAGTTGATAATGCAGCCCACAATGCTCATAGATTTGGATCAGCTGTAGACGGAAAACCTCATACAAAAGTGTGGGCATATAACCCTGCAACAAAACAACTGACTGTTGATGGGCGAATTCCGACTACCCATGACTTAGATGAATCAGTTAATGTTCACGAATCAGATGCAACTGATAGCGTAATAAAGATGACAGTTACTCTTCCCAATGTTAATGATGGCTACTTCAATCTTACTTTCGTTGAAAGTAAACTTATTAAGTGTGATTTCCGGGAAACTAAGTCACACGTTATGGAAAAATTACGTTCGCCAGTCAAAACGCTTTCTTCGATCAATTAAGAAGTGATTGAAAGGGTCAGATCTAATAATAACGCAAACTTTGTGTTTAGAGATACTCAGCTTTTAATGCAAGTATGCGTTTAGATTAGACCTGACCCTTTTCGTGATCTTTACCCAGCTTTGGCCTCTTTGTTCACCTATGCAAATCCACTCTGTCGCCACGCCTCATATAATATTATTGCAGCAGCATTCGACAAATTTAAACTACGACTATCCGGCAACATGGGAATTCTCAAACAATTTTCTTTGGGAAGTGATTCCAAAATATTTTTCGGCAATCCTCGCGTCTCAGGGCCTAGCATTAAATAATCACCCGACTGAAAATGAACGTCAGTGTAATTAACAGAACCTTTTGTTGTAATGGCAAATAATCTCGCTGGATTATTTTGATTTAAAAAATCACTGTAATTCTCATAGATTTTAACAGACGCAAATTCATGATAATCCAATCCTGCACGACGTAATCGCGCATCATCTAATTCAAAACCTAGCGGTTTAATTAAATGTAATTGCGCACCGGTATTTGCACACAATCGAATAATATTGCCGGTGTTTGGCGGAATCTCAGGCTCATATAAAACAACGTGAAATTCAGCCACAATTTTTAACCAATAACATCAGGCAGATTTTTTCCCGAGTTCGATTGGGAATCAGCGTCTTTTTTTGTTCCTTTTTTATCTGACTTAATATCTTTTCGCACATTATCCTGAGACGTTTTACTTTGATCATCTCCTGATTCAGGTGCAGGAGCCACTGAAGCAACTCTTCCATTCATTTGTGTTTTAATGTCGTTTTCCCGTTTTTGTAGATACGCATCTCGCACTAAAATATACGGATCAAAGGCTTCATCGATCACTTTATCAGTAGGACGTAACTCAGCGCGAGTTTGCAGTTTTTCAGTGAAATAAATTTTCCACGCTACATTTTCGGGCTGAATATAAGGCCAAAAAGTAAATGCGTAAACATTACACGGCACTGCCACTAAATCACGGAAAGTATAAATTCCAATAAAAGGCATCACGATATAGTTTGATTGTTTCCATCCCCAACGAGCCATCGTGATTCCAAAATCTTGTTGATGTAAAGGAAATCCTACTCTCTGAGCGACATCTAAAAATCCTACTAATCCAAATGTAGAATTTAAAACAAACCGTGCACTATCTTGATACGCGTAACGCATTTCGCCTTGTAATATATCGTTGATCACACGAGAGGGTTCATAAAGGTTAGAAAACATCCTGCCAATTCCGCCTTGAACAGGAACGGGTGTTAATGTGTCATAAACATCAGCGAGGGGACGCAGGAGGACATAATCCAATGAGCGGTTAAATTTAAACATCTCGCGATTATATTTCTCATAGGGATCAATCTTGTTACTGGTGGTAGCGCATGCTGCTAATACCAACACTGAACTAAGCACGAGGGCCCTATGGCATCGTTTAAGGATTTGCGTCACATTTTTATTCATACCTGACTTCCTGTCGTTAAAAAGTTTGACCTGGATATTGCATAACTAATCGTAGCGACAAGCACAAGAGTGCTGAAATCTTCTGTAGATTCAGCGTTATTGTGCTTCGCAGTAGATTGCTTATGCAATATCCAGGTCTTAACTATACCAGAGATCAATTGTTGAACATAGAGGCGCCAGACCCTTGTAAGAGTATCAGGAAGGAGTTTCCTGCTTTAGCGTGAACTACTCGTGACTTTTAAAATTTTTCAGTGTATAATAGTCGTTTTCAAGTGGTTGCTATGGGCTCAGCGCGGTTGCGGATAGGTCAAGGTAATTACACTGTACGGTACCTGTCCCACCCAATAACAGTGAATACAGGGCATAAACAAACTAGCAAGCGATACTGAGGACTCTATGACCACATCAACACCTATTATTACATTCGATAAGTTAGGGCTTAACCCTAAACTTCTACCCTCTTTGGCCAATCAAGGCTACGAATTGCCTACGCATATTCAAGCTGAATGCATACCCATTATGCTATCGGGCAGAGACTTACTCGGACAAGCCTCAACAGGCACTGGTAAAACGGCTGCTTTTGCATTACCAATTTTATCCAATTTAGACGAGAATCAAATACCACCCCAAGCCCTAATTTTAACTCCGACCCGCGAATTAGCGCTTCAAGTTTCAGAGGCTTTCCAAACCTATGCTAAAAATGCCATCAAAGATTTTCATGTTCTGCCTGTTTATGGCGGCACCGATTATCGCGGTCAATTACAAGCACTCAAACGCGGCGTTCATGTCGTCGTCGGAACACCCGGACGAATTCTTGATCATTTAAATCGAGGCACTTTAGTTTTATCACAACTCAAAACTGTGGTACTGGATGAAGCAGACGAAATGTTAAATATGGGATTTTTAGAAGATGTTAAAACTATCCTTTCAAAAATTACAATTCCTCATCAAGTCGCTTTATTTTCAGCAACTATGCCCGCTAGTTTACGCAGTATAGTGAACGAACATTTAAAAGATCCAGCTAAAATACATGTCAAACAAAGCTCCGCTTCAAAGGTGAATATTGATCAAGGCTATATGGTCGTCAGTCATCAACATAAATTGGAAGCGCTCACACGCTACTTAGAAGTTGAAGATATTGAAGGTGTATTAATTTTTACTCGTACAAAAATTGGATCCGAAGAAGTTGCCAATAAACTTGAAGCGCGCGGTTATGCTGTCTCTGCATTAAACGGCGATATGCCACAATCCGCTCGTGAAAATGTTATCCGCAAAATTAAAAATGGTTCTTTGGATATTATTGTCGCGACAGAAGTTGCCGCAAGAGGACTTGATGTCGAGCGAATTAATCATGTAATTAATTATGATATTCCACAAGACATTGAATCCTATACGCATCGAATTGGACGCACAGGTCGTGCAGGTAGAACAGGCAAAGCAATGCTGTTTGTTTCTCCACGCGAAACACGAATGCTGCGTGCTATTGAAAATTCCAGCGCATCACCCTTAAAAGAATTGCAACCACCCACTACAAGTCAAATTAACAAAAAAAGAGCAGATGTTCTTAGCCTTGAAATTGGGAAAATTCTGGCTAATACCTCTTTAGATTATTATCGAGAATTAGTTAAGAGATTAGCGCATGATCATGAATGTTCTGAAACTGATATTGCTGCGGCATTTGCTTCACTGAGTGGCAAAGCGAATCCAGCGTCTGCAAAATCACAAGAAACTTTCGTTGAAAAATCTGATCAACCTAGAGATCGAAATAATGGTCGCCCCAGCAATTTTAAACGTAGCTTCAATGATAAACGTCCTGATAAAAAAAGACGTTTCGGTGAAGGCAATGACAGAGATGCGAATAAGAAACGTGGTAACGCAGAAAATAAACCACGCAATGCTGAAAGTAGACCGCGTAATGCTGAAAGTAGACCACGCAATGCTGAAGATAGACCGCGTAATGCAGAGAATAGACCACGTAATGCTGAAAGTAGACCACGTAACGCAGAGAATAGACCACGTAATGCTGAAAGTAGACCACGCAATGCTGAAGATAGACCACGTAACGCAGAAAATAGACCGCTTTTTAAAAAGAAATTATCAACCAATCGATAATACGAAATGTTTTATCCTAGATTCTACATTTAGAATCTAGGATTATTCTGATTTTAAGCTTCGCATTAATAAAGCTTGAACTGCTTCCGCCGCAGTAATTTGACCTTGTACAACTCTGCTAACTTGTTCAAGAATGGGCATTTCAATGCCAAGAGACTGAGCGCGTTTAGCAACGATAATGGCATTTTGTCTTCCCTCTACCACTTGTCCCACTTCTTTTTCTGCTTGATCAAGAGGGTGTCCTTGCCCCAACGCAAAACCAAATCGCCAGTTGCGTGATTGACTACCGGTACAGGTGAGAACTAAATCACCTAATCCTGCAAGCCCCATAAAAGTTTCCATTTTGCCGCCTAGCGCAATTCCTAACCGACTCATTTCAGCAAGCGCTCGTGTGATGAGCGCACAACGGGCGTTGGCACCATAACCTAATCCATCAGAAATTCCGGCAGCGATCGCGAGGGGATTTTTGACTGCGCCACTGATTTGTACACCAATAATATCGGTGTTGATATAGGGTCTAAATGTGCGAGTATGAAATCGTTCAACCAGCTCGTTGGAAAATGTTGAGTCATGACTCGCAACAGTAATAGCAGTCGGTAAATTTTGCGCTACTTCTGCAGCAAAACTCGGGCCAGCAAGAACTGCCGTAGGAATTGACCATGAAACCAAATCTTGCACCACTTCGTGCAATAATTTACCTGTAGAAGGATCAAGACCTTTTGTTGCCCATGCTAATCGAGAATTTGTATTGAGCAACGGTAATAATTCTGTGATGAGTTCGCGAAATGCGTGACTGGGTACGACAATTAAAATATCACTGACGCCATGCACTGCTTCTTGTAAATCAGCAGTCACTGAAAGCGACTCAGGAAAAGGACATTGCGGCAAGTAAACTGCATTAACTCGCTGTCGTGACATTTCAGCTATTCGCTCGGGATTTCTGCCCCATAATCGGATAGTTTGGCCACGTTGAGAAAGTAATATGGCTAGTGCTGTTCCCCACGAGCCTGATCCTAAAACAGCCATGGGAGAAAATGTATTTTGATCAGATAGCATATTTTCGAATTTCCTATTTGAAAAATTTATCTCAGAAAAGTGAGGTCAGGTCGAGGGATGCTTCCTTTCATATATTCAGGGGAGAGAATCACTATTCTCTCCCCTAAACCCCTCATCACGAGAGGAAAATCTTCTACACCTTGAGTGCAAATGATTTCCGTTAGGCGGGAATTGCTGGAGCTGACTCCACTTCCTAATCTGCGAAAATCTTTTTCAAATTAATTCGTTGTAACGCCTTCTTCACCTTGTTTCAATTGTTGCTGATAGACAGCATCAAAGTTGATAGGTGCCAAATACAATTGTGGAAATCCACCACGAGTGACTAAACTTGTGATCGTTTCGCGCGCATAGGGAAATAAAATGTTTGGACAGAAACTGCCTAAAAGTTGGCTGCGCTGTTCTTCATTAAAATTACCAATGCTGAAAATGCCCGCTTGTTTTGTTTCTGCGAGAAAAGCTGTTTTTTCTTTGATTTTCACTGTGACTGTGACACCCAAGATAACTTCGTACACATTTCCTTCAAGGACACTGCTGGTTGTTTGCAAATCAATATTTACTTTAGGTTCCCAAGGTTCGCGGAAAATGTTTGGTGATTCTGGTGATTCAAAAGAAGAATCCTTAACGTAAATTCGTTGAATCGCAAATTCTGGACCATGCTCTCCGTTTTCAGTTGCTCCGACATTTTCTGATGCATTCATAATCTTTCCTCTTTAAAAAATTTCAATTTAACCTACTGAGAGACTTCCCCATTCTCTCGACCTATTAACCGATTGGGTTGATGATATTATAGCGAAGATTGGGAGTCTGTGCGACTTCCACTTAAGAGTTTTGTTAGTTCTCCCGATTTGTCTAGAGCATAAAGATCATCACAACCGCCTATATGTTGATCATCAATGAAGATTTGCGGCACGGTTCGGCGGCCACTACGCTCCATCATGATCTCTCTTTCCTTGGGATCGAGATCGACTCGAATCTCTTGGAATTCAATTCCTTTTTTGGCTAGAAGCTCTTTGGCGCGGACGCAGTAAGGGCAGTTTGCAGAACTATAGACGACAACGTTTGACATGGCGAGCCTCCTATTCAATAACGGTTGTTACAGGCAATCCTTCTTGCCGCCACGCAGATAATCCACCACCCAAATAGCACGCTGAAAGACCTTCTTGTTGCAGTAACTTAAGCATAGGATTAATGCCACTACCATTGCTATCAATCAGTATGATGGGTCGATTTTTGGCTTTTTGCAGTTGCGCTTGTTGGTCCTTGAAGTTTTCAGGGGTAATGTTGAGCGCACTGATGATATGGCCTTGTTGATATTCTTCTTTTTTTCGAACATCAATGACTAGGGCTTTTTCGTGATTGATGAGTCGGGTCATCTCGGTACAATCTATACGTTGTGCGCCGCCTTGACGATCTTTCAGTTCGAAAAACAGCAGTGTTCCTAGCGTAATGACAAAAGCCAACGTTAAAGGCCAGTGGGCTAATAAAAATGGCAAAAGATCGTTCAATGGTTTCTCCTCTATCTATAAGCCCTCGATCCTACCAACATTTTTCTTTACTTTCTATAAGGAAACAAGGCCTCTTGATGTTCAACTACCTGTTTCGGCAAATCAAGAACTCGTTGAAGGAAAGTTTCTAGGCCCGAATTAGGTTGGCGACTAAGCTCCTTCGCTAGCTGCGATTTTAAATGCTCTTCCAAGTCCGGAGTATTATCACGATGAATTTCACCAAAATTTTCGGGATGCTTTGTGAGTATGGAAATTACATTTTTTTTTAATTTTTCTTGCCAACCTGCTTGATTCCGCAGTTCATATTTTCCGAAAGTCTCTAAACTTATTTGGCGTTTTTCTCTGAGTTGTTCAGACGTTTCAAAATCATATTTTTTGTTGAGATATTGCAATGCTGGCGTGAGTTCTTTTAGGCCTTTGGATATGAGTTGATTAGTGATGGATAAACCGTTCCACGAATTGGCAAAATAAACGAAGCCTGTTTGCGATTCGATATTGATCGCGACAAACGCTTTGCTATCTCCGTTATCTCCCCAGTGAAATGCAATAATGCCTTCTTCCGTTTTGAGTAATCCCCAACCGAGTCCCCATGATAATTGTTCTAAATCCGTCGGAGATACACCTTTTTCAATTGCCCAACGATCTGTGCTGAGTGTCTTTTCTTTGGAAAATTCAAAAGCGGATTGCAATAATTCATCGCGTGCTTGCACCCAAGCAACAACAAAGCGCGCATAATCGTCTGCCGTGGTATAAAGGCCTGAAGCGGCTGTTGCAGTTGTCGCAGGCGCAACAGGTAATGATTTTTTCATATCAGCGTTATGATGCACAGCGACGGGTTGATCTGTTGGGCGAGTCATGTACGAATGACGCATAGGAACTTGATCGAAAATAAATTCTTGTGTCAGTTCTGCGTATGTTTTTCCCGTGCGCTTTTCGATAATTTTTTGCAACAAAAAATAACCATAACCTGAATAGCCA